>CAYPDC010000252.1:0-1515 GCA_964409355.1 uncultured Cyanobacterium sp. | reverse complement strand
AAAATAAATTGAATTATTTATTCCTTAAAAGTTAGGTTTTTCGCCTTTTTTTACTGTTGGATTGCCGTTTTTTTATTGTAGGATAAACCTTTGCTTTATTTCTTTTTCGTCCTTTTTGCTAACCATTGGATTTTCCTCGACTTTTAGGAGTTTGGGTGGGACTTCCAATGTCCACCAATAATGAGATCATTGATCTAGCTACCCTTTGAGGGGTTAAATTTTCTTGTGGTTTCTGCCATGGCAAATGATGCTCTTGCACTAAATCCTTTGAAAGCCATAATTGCCAAGTGATATTAACCTGACTGCCTGACACAAGTATCTAAAATTCATATAAATCAATGCAATGAAGCAGAAAAAGTAGTAATATTCATGACAAACTAAAAATAAATATTTTCCAAAGTTTAAGACTAGAATTAACTATTTATGTCAACCTCAGTTCCTGTTTATCATCAGCTATTAAATCTACTTCGTCAACACTCGAACTATAGAGACTTTCGCCACCTTAAAGCCTTGGCTTGGATGATTAATGCTCTTATTTGTAGTGGAACAATTAACTTAAGTCAATGGGAAGCATATGTTCCTACATTAGCTCGACAAGCTCAAAGTACAGAAAGAAGGTGGCAAAGATTTCTTCGTAATCCTCGTGTGAAAATCCGCTCATTATATATTTCCCTCGTCATGGCCGCAATTGATGGTTGGCATACTCAAGGAACTATCTTGATGCCAAAATTGAGGATAATCTCCTGCTTTTTTGACTACTATAGCGGGAATAGTATTAGGGGAATTATCTGGTAAATGTTCTGGTATTCTTTTTTCTCCTTGCCAAAATTCTTTTTGATTTATGTTGCTATTGGCTGTTACTAAAATTGGGGCGTTGCATCATTGCGGGATGATTTCAATAAGTTTACAGAAAAATATATCTTGTGTCTTCTAGTAAATTGTTCAGTAAACTTAATATTAATCAGATTATTTTCATTCTGCATCAATTCCTTCCCATAATTCAGAAATTGGTCTAATTTTGCCTTCTTTTATTTCTTTCCATGAGGTACGAAAACTATCTTCTGGTGAAAAATTGATTTCATCATCAGTAATAACTGTGACTCTCACTTTGTGTCCTGCTAATTTATCTCCTTGTAAGAGTATTTCTTCCCAAGTTCCTTCTATTTGTAATTGTTTTGATGTCATATTTTTTAGCCAAGAAACTACCAAATATATTGTATCTACTTAACGAAAATAGTTTAACTTCATAAATCCCCTTAATTTAAGTTAAACATTTTTTAAGGATTTTTTAGGTAATGTAAAATCATGTTTTATCTTTTGAGTCAAATCAATTAAATCAAGTAAACTTAATTGCCGTTGAGAACCAGTTTTTAAATAGGTTTTTATTCCTTCAGCAACAAACTTAGCTAAATTTACAGGTACTGCATTGCCGATCATTTGTTCTAAATTGGTTTTGCTACCGGCGTTGCATCATTGCGGGATGATTTCAAAAAGTTTGCAAAAAAATATATCTTG
>CAYPDC010000251.1:0-1553 GCA_964409355.1 uncultured Cyanobacterium sp. | reverse complement strand
AGTGCATCCCCTGATACCTGACACCTTTCATCACTTAAGATTTTATGTCGAACTCTGGTAACAATCGGGCTAGAAGCCTGAAATACCGTTCAAAAATCATAATTTCTGCAGATGTCTTGAGTATAACTCAGGTGCAATCCTCAATTTTTGCCAATACTTCTTTTGGAGATAATTTATTTTTAAACCAGATGAGTCGATTGGGTAAGTCTTGAAAATTAACCCCCGCTTTCGCTAAGTTCAACCGCTCAGAAACCGCTAAAATCAAATTATCCGCATCAGCACGTCGTACTTGATAAAATTTCTTTTGTAAGTATTCTGGTCGCCAATACCCCACAATTTCCAATAAAAAATCTCTCCCATCAGGATGTACTAAGCGAAAATCGGGGATCATCACACTACCGGGTAAAGGTACTAAATCTACTTCCCTCTCTAAACGCCATTGGGATTTTAATTTTTCCCACCCCTTAGCAAAGGATTCTTCTAACATACTGTCATAAGTTTTATTATTGGCATAGTGACTGACTAAACCACAATTATCATCAAGGTGAAAACGCCCTGACTTTTCCTGCTTACTATAAAAATCTTTCATCTTTAACTTTGCCTCTAGTTTCCATTTACTCACATGAAGCAAAGCCGGAATCATTTTTGCCAAAGCTAAACCATAACGGGTACTATTTTTGAATAAACTGGTAGGTCCATCTATGGTTATAGTAAAACCAGTATCTGCATCCCCTTCAATATAAGCCATTAACTGAAATAATTTAAGGTAACGAAATAACAGTTTATACTCCCCCGGATCGTTTCTGTGGGCATGAATGATAATATGACTCGCACGATAAAAAATACCCTGTACTTGGGATAAATTATAACGATGTATTAAAGTCTCAGGAGAAGGGGCATCAAATTCCGTTAAGATTCTATTTTCTAATAAATCTGCATACAATCCCTGTTCGATTTCACTAGGTAATACTTCTCTATGTAACTCTAAGGTTAAGGAGGAGGCTATTTTCTCTAAGGTTTGACTGCGATAATTAGGAGTGGAAGGAGATTTTGAGGAAGCCTCAAATACCTTTTTACGCAACAGATGGGGATCAAGAGGGCTAATGATGGTAAATTGGGAAAAATGGCTTTTTAAGAGATGGGCTAATCCTCTTTTGACTCGATAATCTGGGCTGTCTCCTTCTAATTCTTGCAGTTTTGCGTCTAATTCTCCCTGAGTTTTCCCTAAACAACTTTCAAAGGAGTCTATTTGCTCATAAGCCAGATCGACAAAACGGGGATGCAAAGGTAGTTTTTTCGGAACAATAGTTTCCCCACTATAGCGATAAATTAATAAGTCACTTTTTAACATTTTGATAACCCTAACTCTCTACTCTCCTGTTTGCACTTTCCAGAGTTTTTTGCCATCATACGGACTAATACTTATTTTTTCTTGAATAAATTTTTTTGAGTTTTTCTTTCAGTTTTTGGGTAAGTTGAGCTACATCTTTTTTAGCTTCTTTGTTGACATTCGCCCCGACCTGAAGGTGCGGGGATTCTCCCATCACTGAGAG
>CAYPDC010000250.1:0-1646 GCA_964409355.1 uncultured Cyanobacterium sp. | reverse complement strand
ATAATTGATAGGAACACAAACACCTTCAGGAGATGTATAATAAAGGGGAAACATCATTGGTTAGAAGTTAAATAAATGAGCAAAAAGTCAAGATAAAAAAACAAAAGTTAATAAATAGCTAAAAGCCTTATTAATATTAATATTTAAGAGTATTCGCTTTCTCTTATTTTTGATGACGAAGAAAATTAACCGAGATCATGCACAAAAAAAACATCATCCTTTGATGGAAAATGATGCCATTGTTTCACATTTGTCGAAACTGTTAACCCCTTCTATCTTTGCTCAAGAAGCTTTGTTTCGTGATTTGGGATTAAGAAATCGTATTCTCAATTTGTCATTAATGACGGCAGCAATATTAACTCTTTTATGGCGTAATGTCCCCAGTGTAAACGAGTTAACCCGTAT
Organism: uncultured Cyanobacterium sp.; assembly: GCA_964409355.1. Taxonomy (GTDB): domain Bacteria; phylum Cyanobacteriota; class Cyanobacteriia; order Cyanobacteriales; family Cyanobacteriaceae; genus PCC-10605. The sequence continues at coordinate 1,241 of CAYPDC010000250.1, read as the reverse complement.
TTTAAATAAAGAAGGCTTTTTGTGGGTAAATGTAACTAAAGTCAGTCAAAAAGCACTTTCAGAAAGATTTTTAACTTTTCCATCAATTTTATTTGAACAAGTATTTAAAGAATTATTGCCTAAATTAAAACAAAGGTGGCAAGAAAGAACATCTCGTCCACTTCCTGATAGTGTCTGTTTTTCTCTGACAAAATTTAGTCAGATTTGGATTATTGATGGTTCAACTTTAGAGGCATTGTTTAGAAAATTAGATAGTTTAAAAGATATTCCGACAGGTAAATTAGCAGGAAAAATGGCGGTAGTGATGGATTTAGTCACCAGATTACCAGTGGAAATATGGGTAGAAGAAAATCCGAGTATTTCTGATGTTAAATTTGAGCAAAATATCTTAAATTTAGTTCCAAGTAAAACACTCTTATTATTGGATAGAGGATTTTATCATTTTGAATTTTGGCAAAAATTAATTAATCAAAATATTGATTTTATTACGAGAATCAAAAAAGGGGCGTCTGTGGAAATTTTAAAAAGATTTACCCATAGTCATGACTTAAGGGATAGTCTGATTAATATAGGTTGTGGAAAAAATGGAACAGCAATTATAACTTTAAGATTAATAGAAATTAGGTCAAAAAATAAATGGCATTCTTATCTAACATCAGTAATAGACCCTCATATTTTACCCCCTCATGTGGTAGTTAATTTATATGGGAAACGTTGGCGAATAGAGGAGGCATTTAATACAGTTAAAAGATTGTTAGGGTTGAGTTATTTATGGACGGGTTCAATCAATGGAATCAAATTGCAAATATGGGGAACTTGGTTATTTTACGGTATATTAATAGATTTAGGGGATGCCGTAGCAGAAGAATTATCATTACCATTTGATTCAATCTCTATTGAAATGATATATAGAGGATTATATCACTTTATAGTTGCATATAATAAAGGAAAAGCAAAAGACCCAGTGATGTATTTTTCTGCTCCAGAAAATAGAGATTTAGGTATTATCAAAAGGCAAAGAAAACCGAAAATGAAATTGATTATTGCCCCATTTCCAGATAAAGGAAAAAATCAGAACAACTTTTTCTTTGAAAATCCCTTGACACCTTGCTTTTCACCTTAACTTCTAACCAATGGGAAAATCACGTCTAATTAAACGACTGCTTACGGTTTTCAAGTTGCCAATTAACTTAGACAAAGATATATCTGGTTTGTAATCAATTAACAAATGGACATGGTCT
>CAYPDC010000249.1:0-1700 GCA_964409355.1 uncultured Cyanobacterium sp. | reverse complement strand
CCTGCTAATGGCTCAGAAGAAGATGGTACTAACTTTACGATTACGGCAACTGCTAACAATGCCGTTAGTGGAGAACAAACAGTGACTTTAGCCTTAAGTGGTACGGCAACGGCAGCTGACTTTGGTGGTACTATTCCCACGACTGTAACGATCGCCGATGGAGCAACTACTGGTTCTGTAACGGTCACAGTTACTGATGATGATTTAGTTGAGGGAAACGAAACTGCTACTTTTGCTATTAGTAATCCCAGTGATGGATTGACTTTGGGTAATACCACTTCTGTTAGTACCACTATTACTGACAATGATCAGCCTACAGTACAGTTACAAGATTCTTTCTATCGTTTCCAAAATACAGCACGCCTAGGTACATACTTATTTGCAGGAGAAGAGGAAAGAATATCAATTAATCGTGATTTTTCTCCTCCATTTGTGGAAGAAGGATTGGCGTTCAATGTATCTAAAGAAGAACAAGATGGGTTAATACGCTTTAACCGCTTTCAAAACACTAGCGTACCTGGTACTTATTTGTTTGCCACCGAAGGAGAAAGTGCGAGTATTCGTCAAAGTTTTCCACAATTTGATGAAGAAGGTATCGCTTTTTATGCTTTTGGTGCTGACGCAAATCTTGGACAAGATGTAATTCGTTTCCAAAATTTATCCAATCCCGGTACTTATATTTTTGCCTTAGAAGGTGAAGCGGCTAATATTCGAGCCAATTTTTCTAGTATCTTTGAAGAGGAAGGAGTTGCTTTTGAAGTAACTATTTAATATAGCAGTTAGTTATGATTTATATAGGTGTTAGGTATTGGATTAACTTGAGTTCGGAGTTCTGGCATCGTTAAGTTAAAATTAAATATAGCAATCAGGAATCATTTATGAGAAATTTCAACTAAATTCCCCCTTTATTTAAGGGGGGGATTAGGGGGGATAGTATTCTCACAACTCATAACTGATTGCTATATATTGAGGTAAAATCATTCTGAACAATCAAAGAATATGTTTATGCAAGTTAAAAACTGGTTTATTTCTCTCCCCCCTGTGGGCAGAGTCGTTGTCGGTTTATTCGGTGTTATGGTGACTATTTCTCTCTTAAAAACTATTTTTTCTTTAGTGCAATTAGCGATTAGTTTATTAGTTTTAGGTGTTATTATTTATTCTGTTTATCAATTATTTATTAAACCAAAGCCATAATTTTCAGATGAACCTAAAGCCAACAGAAGCCCAAACCTAAAAGCTATCTCTATCAATCTTTTAGTAATCAAATGAGGTTGTTTATTACCCCAAATCGAGCGCTTTTTCCTCAAAGTCTATTCTCTTATTTATGACACAAAATTATAATAATTCAGTGGTGGTTGCTACAGATAATCCCTATATTATTTGTGGAAATCATGGTCAAAAATTACCGCCTATGGAATTAGTTAATGATCAACATTTACTGGGTAGAGATCCTAATTTTGTTGATTTTGTTGTGCCTAATGAATGGTTAGTTTTTAGTCGTATTCAAGCCACTTTTGTATTGATTGAAAATTATTATCATATTTTTGACGGCGATCGCATCTCCCCTAGTAGCAATAAAATTTACATTAATAATAATTTGATTACTCCCGATGAGGGTTATATTCTCAAACATGGAGATGTGATTCGCATTGGCAATAACCTAAGTGCGATCGCCAAAGGCGCTGCTTTGCAGATCGCCA
>CAYPDC010000248.1:0-1794 GCA_964409355.1 uncultured Cyanobacterium sp. | reverse complement strand
AGAGCAAGATATTATGATCCCAATACAGGGCGTTTTGCTTCCGTTGATCCTTTTGCAGGTTACAATAATCAGCCCATAACCTTACATGATTATTTGTATGCGGGGAGTAATCCAATTATTTATATCGATCCTAGTGGTAATATTTTCTTAAGTGGTAATGGTTGGCAACAGTTCAATTGGGATTTAGATAAAGAATTTTCCACGCAAATAGGTAAATTTATATCGGATTTTGCAGGGCTTACTTTTGCAACAATTGAGGTTTTCTTTGAAACAATAACTGATGATAATGCTGTAACATTAGATTCTGAGGGAAATATCCGATTTACTGAAGAGCAATTGAAACAAAGACAAGATCAACAGGCTCAAAAAATAAGCGAGAAAATTTGGGAAGATGTTGAAATATACCTAGAACTTATTTTCGGTGGTACAGAGAACATATTCAAATTCGTTGATTCTGGTTTAGGGGACGTACGATCGTTTTTAGAGGAGAGGTCATTAACGTCTATATTCAACGATACAAAAAAAACTTATGGGAAAGGGCTGGAAAAGGCTGTAGGGGGAGAGTTTGAGAATCGATTGTTTGTTGATCCAGTAAAATCACTGATCGAAAAAGTGCCATTGCCGTTCTCGTAGGTTGGGTTGACAACGGAAACCCAACATCATCCCCCGATTATTCTTCATGTTATGTGTTGGGTTGCACTTCGTTTAACCCAACCTACACCTGAGTTCGACATAAAATGATGAAGATGAGAGGGGGAAGAGGGGGAAGAGGGGGAAGAAAACCTTAATTAAATTTAGTAAATATATCTAAAAAATCAATTTATGATAATTTTTAGTCAAATATTAATATTATTTAATCTATTTAGCCTAAATTTTATCTCGAACTGAGGTAACCTACGGATTATAATAGACCACCTCAGATTAATGGAGTTGTATCATGAACCACTTTGCAATAAATTGACAAAGCTAATAGCACAAATCGGCTAAAGCGATTAATTTACCTTGATTTTGTGGAGTTTGATCGGTTTGCTTAATCTCAACAATTATAGCTAATTGTTTTCAGATAATATATGTTACATTGAATCTATATATAGCAATTAAAACAGGAAAAAATGAAAGCTATCACCAGTAACCAAGCAAAAAAACAATTAGACGAACTCATTGACACAGTTATTCTTGATGTAGAACCAACTATCGTTTGTAATGATCAAGGAAAACAAGCTGTTTTAATGTCCTTAGACGAATTTAATTCTTGGCAAGAAACCTTATATTTATTATCCAATCCTGCTAATGCTGAACATCTGATGAAATCCATCAAAGAAGCCAAGTCGGGTAATAAATCAGTAAAAGAATTAATCGAATCATGAAAATTACTTTTACCGAAGCATCTTGGTTAGATTATCTTTGGCTACAAGATAATGATAAAAAACTTTTAAAAAGAGTCAACTTATTAATTAAAGAAATTATCAGAAATCCTTTTGATGGCATTGGCAAACCAGAACCTCTCAAAGCTAATTTATCAGGTTATTGGTCAAGACGAATTAATTCTGAACATCGTTTAGTTTATGAAATTTCAGAGGAAGAATTAACTATTATTTCCTGTCGATTTCATTATCAAAAATAAAAGAGTGATCCTTGTTTTAGAGAATGGAAGTTCGATCGATTTTAGAGTTTGATCGGTTTTAGAGTTTGATCGGTTTTGGGAAGTTCGATCGATTTTGGAAGTTCGATCGGTTTTAGGAGTTCGATCGGTTTTAGGAGTTCGATCGGTTTGGGAGTTCGATCGATTTTGGA
>CAYPDC010000247.1:0-1796 GCA_964409355.1 uncultured Cyanobacterium sp. | reverse complement strand
GATTCTCAGCTAAAATCCCTTCGGGTTGATGATAACTACAGGGCGATCGTCCGTAAACCCGAAAAAGGTAATACTTATTTACTACTATGGGTGGATAAGCACGATCGTGCCTACGAATGGGCGCAAAATCGAGTATGTAAAATTAACCCCGCATCAGGCGCAATACAAATCATCGACATTGAGCAGGTAAAAAAGGTTGAGGAAGATATTAGTAAAGATAAAACAGGCTTAGAAATAGGTAGATTTAAAGATATTCCCCGCAAAGATTTATTAAGGTTAGGTATTCCCGAAGAATATTTAAGCGCCGTTTATGCCGTGGTGACAGATGCAGATATTGATCAATTATTACCTGAATTGCCCGAAGAAGCGGTGGATGCTGTGTTAATGTTAGGCGCTGGTTATACCCTCCATGAGGTTTATCAGGAAATACAAAAAACTCGTGAAGAAGACATCGACACGGAGGATTTAGATACAGCCTTAACTAGAGAGGATAGTAAAAGACGTTTTTATCTGGTTGAGGATGATTCGGCTTTAGCAGGGATTTTAGATGCACCTTTAGACAAATGGCGAGTATTCTTACATCCTACTCAACGGCGTTTAGTGGAAAGGGATTGGAATGGTCCTGTAAGGGTTTTGGGGGGCGCTGGTACTGGTAAAACAGTAGTCGCCATGCACCGTGCCAAATGGTTATTACAAAATCGTTTTACTGATGAAAACGATCGCATTTTATTTACTACTTATACCAAAAATCTAGCCATTGATATAGAAACGAACTTGCGTAAAATCTGTTCTTCTGCCATGATGAGACGGATTAAAGTAATTAACATTGATGCTTGGGTGGTAAATTTCCTGAAAAGTGAGGGTATTAATATCCGCATTGTGTACGATCGAGATGTCGAAGATTTATGGCAAAAAGCCTATGCCACAGCGCCCTCCACCCCAGATTTACCATTATCCTTTTATCAAGACGAATGGAAAGAGATAATCCAAGCCAATGACATCAAAACCGAAAAAGAGTATCTGAGAGTATCCAGAAAAGGGAGAGGTACAAGTTTAAAACGTACGGAGAGGGGCGCTGTTTGGGCTGTATTTGAGGAATATCGCACTTTACTTCAAATTAAAGGTTGGAAGGAAATCGAAGACGCTCTCAGGGATGCTCGTAGCCTTTTAGAGAAGAATCCAGACATGATCCATCCCTTTAAATCCATCATTATTGATGAAGCCCAAGACATGAGCGAGGGAGTATTCCGTTTATTGCGCATTCTCATCCCCCAAGAAAGAACAAATGATCTCTTTATTGTCGGCGATCCTCATCAACGCATCTACGGTAATAAAGTGATTTTAAGTCAATGTGGCATCGAAATTCGAGGGCGATCGAAAAAACTACGCATTAATTACCGCACCACAGAAGAAATCCGTCAATGGGCAACGGCTATCTTAGAAGGATTGAATTTTGATGATCTCAACGGTAATAAGGATAATTTGAAGGAATATCGATCCCTTCTCAGGGGCGAAAAACCAATTATTAAACACTTTACCAATGAAACACAAGAAATTAATTTTCTCATCGCCAAAATCAAAGAATTAAATAATAATGGCATACCTCTAAAAAGTATCTGCTTAACTCTGAGAACAAATACACTGGTTAATACCTATGAGGATATACTCAAACAACATCAAATCAAAACCATAAAAATCAGTAAAGACGAAGGAGATAATCAAGCCGTTGATGGTTTAAGGATTGCCACTATGCACCGAGTGAAGGGATTGCAGTTTGATTATATGTTAATTCCTTG
>CAYPDC010000246.1:0-1880 GCA_964409355.1 uncultured Cyanobacterium sp. | reverse complement strand
CTCTCTCAGTGATGGGAGAATCCCCGCACCTTCAGGTCGGGGCGAATGTCAACTGCTGCGCATTGGTTACAGTGGCAAGAGGAAGAAATAGAAGTAAAATCTTATTGGCAAATTCAGTTTCAAAACCAAGTTAATGAGCTTTCCGAAGCCAAAGAAATTACCCGTCAAGCCTTGATAGACTCTATTAAACATCATTTTGTCAGTGATGTACCCGTAGGCATCTTTTTAAGCGGTGGTATTGATTCTAGCTCGTTATTAGCCCTTGCTCGAACCACTCAAACGGGTACAATTAAAACCTATTCCATCACTTTTGAGGAAGAAGATTATAACGAAGGGGATTTAGCCTCGCAAATTGCCCAACAATTCGATACCCAACATCATCAATATCAAATTACGAGTTCGATCGCCCTTAATATTTTACCAGATTTTTTACAAGCCATTGATCAACCTACTATTGACGGTTTTAACACTTATTGCGTCTCTCAACTAGCGAAACAAGACGGCACAAAAGTTGTATTGTCAGGGTTGGGAGGAGATGAGTTATTCGGCGGTTATGGCTCGTTTCAACAAATTCCGAAAATGGTCAAAATCGCTCAAAATCTCGATCAATTACCCTATTTAAAACAATTATCCGCTTTATTACTAGCTAATTTAGGTAATAATCCTCGTTATTTGCGTTTAAGTGATTTTTTAGCTTCTAATAATTCCACAACTTCTGCTTATCAATGTATGCGAGGTATTTTTTCCCATCAAGAAGCGATGACAATTTTAAGTCATTATCTAGGGCAACACCTATCCCCCCTTAATCCCCGTTTAGTGAGGGGAGAAGTCAAAAATCTTAATTCTCAACAAATGATTTCCCAACCGACTTTAGAAGATGAAGTCAGTTATCTGGAAATTACGGGTTATATTCGTAATCAACTGTTAAGGGATAGTGATGTAATGAGTATGCGTCACGGTTTAGAATTAAGAGTACCATTAGTCGATCGAGCTTTACTAGAACAAATATCTCCTATTAGCAGTAAATTAAGACTAGCCCAGAAAAAACAACTGTTAGTGAATGCCGTTGATGAATTACCAGAATGGGTAGTAAATAAACCGAAAAAAGGCTTCATGTTTCCCTTTCAAACATGGATAGATAACCAGTGGCAAGATTCTTTTTTCATGGGTAAATTAGAGGGGAAGATTAACTTAAAATTATGGTATCGTCGTTGGTGTTTGATGATCCTCGATCGATGGTTAGAAAATACAGCCGTCAGGCGTGGGTTATGAGATTCAGTGGGAGCGTCTCGCTCCCTTGAGAGTTATTAGAAATGAATAATTTTAACTCCGAACTCCGATTAATTTCTCTCGAGTTATATAATAAGAGCCTAAAACCAGAACATCCATCTTTGTTCTGAGAAAACAGTCGATCGCCTCTTCGGGTTTATGAACAATAGGTTCATTTTCATTCAAAGAAGTATTCAACAAAATCGGAATACCAGTTTTCTCATTAAAAGCATTAATTAGATTCCAATAGAGAGGATTCGTTTTACGAGAAACACTTTGTAGCCTTCCCGTACCATCCACATGGGTGACAGCAGGGATTAAATCTCTTTTTTCCGCTTTGATGTTAAAAACTTTCTCCATAAAAGGTGCAGTAGAATCTATTTCAAAATACTCCCCTATTTTTTCTTCTAGGATACTCGGTGCAAAAGGTCTAAATTTCTCTCTAAATTTAATTTTGAGATTGATAATATCCCTCATATCCCCACGACGGGGATCAGCTAAAATAGAGCGATTACCTAACGCCCTAGCCCCAAACTCCATTCTTCCTTGAAACCAACCCACAACTTTTCCGTCACATAAATCATCTACCACTCGATTTAGTAAAACATTTT
>CAYPDC010000245.1:0-2035 GCA_964409355.1 uncultured Cyanobacterium sp. | reverse complement strand
GGGGTGATGAGGGGAAGGGGTGATGAGGGGAAGGGGTGATGAGGGGAAGGGGTGACAACTTATTACTTAAATTCCTAATTACTGATATTAACCAAATTAACACCCTTAACCGCTCGTTTGAATAAACCTGTTAATACTTTACCCGGTCCAATTTCCACTACATCTGTCACTTGTAAATTAGCAATATTGTTCATAATTTCGCGCCAACGCACTCCTCCTGTCATCTGTTGTTTTAATCTTTCTTTGATTATTTGTCCATCAGTGCTAGGATGGGGATCAACATTAGCTAAAACGGGAATTTGAGCCTCTTTAAACTCAGTTTCGTCTAATACCTTGGCAAATTCGGCGGCGGCTATAGCCATTAAGGGAGAGTGAAACGCCCCTGATACCTTCAAAGGCACTGCTAGTTTCGCTTTTACCGCTTCTACTACTTCATCAACGGCACTAGGTTCACCAGAAATTACTACTTGACCATCGCTATTATCATTTGCTATCACCACATTCTCGGTATTTTTTACCGTTTCTTCAAGAATTTCTCTGTTAAATTTCATTAAGGCTACCATTTTTCCTCCCTCTGCTTGATCCATGAGGTGCGATCGCATCTTGACTAGGTGCAACCCAGTAGCAAAATCGAACACATTAGCGGCGTAGAGAGCCACATATTCTCCTAAACTGTGTCCTGCGACTAAATCAGCATTTTTGCCCTGAGCCTTCAATAAATCGACTAAAATAGCTTCTATGGTATATAAACAGGGTTGAGTGTAGAGAGTGCGAGACAGGGTTTCTTCATCCCCTTGACATTTTTCTATGATAGACCATCCGAGGATTTCTTCCGCCTGTTTAAATTTATCTTGTGCTACTTCTACCAAATCGATTCCCATACCTTGAGTTTGCGAACCTTGTCCGGGAAATACCCATGCTGTTTTCGTCATTTATGATATATTTTTCTAAAAGTTCCAGATGGACATTATACAATACCTTTAGGGGATTATGGCAAATTTGATTCCTTGGCAGAATTTGAGCAAGAATATTCCACGATTTTCAATCAGGTGGTAGGTGTTAGGATCATCAATTATAATTAGACTACTGGTTACGAAAAATTATGGTTTATTTATCAACACCTTTAGAGTTAGAGTTGCAATTAAGTGATGAACAATTTTTTGAACTTTGTCATAAGCATCAGGATTTAAGATTTGAACGCAATGCACGAGGAGATTTAATTATTATGCCACCCACTGGAGGATTAACTGGTAATCGTAATTCCAATCTCAATTATCAATTAACTGCTTGGAATCGACAAAAAAAATTAGGTAAAGTATTTGATTCTTCCACTGGTTTTAAGTTACCAAATGGGGCAAATCGATCGCCCGATGCTTCTTTTATTACTTTAGAAAAATGGCATAATTTAACTCCTTCTCAACAAGAAAAATTTTTACCTTTAGCACCAGATTTTGCGATCGAACTAAAGTCCCCCTCGGATAAATTGACGGATACTCAAAAGAAAATGAAGGAATATATCGATAATGGAGTTAACTTAGGATGGTTAATTAATCCTGAAAAAAAAGAAGTAGAAATATATCGTCAAGGGCAAGAAAAAGAGATTTTAAACAATCCTAAAACTATCTCAGGAGAAGATATTTTACCTGATTTTACTTTAGATTTAACTGAGATTTTTTAGTTTTATAATGTCCGTTTATATTCCCATTCAAAGTAGATGCGATCGCACAGAGAAATATGATCATGAATGCTTATACTCTTAACTTATAGCACTCCTATTTGAGTTGTGAGATTATCATGAAGGTAGGAGTTGCGGAGAAGTGTTTATAAATCAAGGTGTTTAGTCTAATCGTTAGTTTTAGGAGGTGTTGATTATGATGCTTTTATTTCTCACAACTGATTTAGGATTGCTATATTATAAAAAAAATGTGATTTTAAGGTCGATGAAATAACTCATTAAGATTAATTTCAAAACCTTTTAAGACTTTTTGAGTAGTAATAGTATCACCAATATTAAAAGCTAAAGTTTGCTCTTTAG
>CAYPDC010000244.1:0-2038 GCA_964409355.1 uncultured Cyanobacterium sp. | reverse complement strand
ACCATTACTAGATTCCACTCTAAATGATTGTTTATCTTTCTTGCTTTTAAAGACTCTTATTTGTCTTTTATTAGCTCTTTTCGGCCAAGTTGTACTTCCTTTTCTGTTAAGCTCGATCGCATCCAGTTTAATTTTTATTTCCATTGTGATCGCTTGGTTTAAATTCGGACGAGAAGAATTATCCTTAACAGACTTACTCAAAATCCCCTTATATATTCTGTGGAAAATTCCCTTATATTTTAAATTTCTCTGGAAACGAGAAAGTCAATGGATTCGCACCGAAAGAGACGAAGTTTAAACACTAATTACATAATAATTACTTAGCTGATTGTAATTTGTGTTAGAATATCATCTGTAGTGGTGCAACCTAAAAAGTTGCATTGGAGAGTTTTGAGTAATCAAGCTAGGGAATAATTTCCCGTACCTACCCGACACAACAAATATATTTGGAGAAAAGACATTGGAACGTCAAACCACAGGTAGTATATCCACATTAATCGGCGGAATCCTTGCCGCTTTAATCGTTTTTGTCGGCTTTAACTCTTTTATCATTATCAACCCCGGACAAGCTGGAGTGTTAAGTGTTTTAGGGAAAGCCCAAGACGGAACATTATTAGAGGGTATCCACTTTAAACCCCCTTTAGTTTCCACCGTTGATGTTTATGATGTAACTGTCCAGAAATTTGAAGTACCTGCCCAAAGTTCGACAAAAGACTTACAGGAATTAAGTGCTAGTTTTGCCATTAACTTCCGCCTTGATCCCATTCAAGTAGTTAATATTAGAAGAACTCAGGGAACTTTGCAAAACATTGTGGCTAAAATTATCGCCCCTCAAACCCAAGAATCTTTCAAAATTGCCGCCGCTAGGCGTACTGTTGAAGAAGCGATCACTCAACGTAATCAGTTAAAAGAAGATTTCGATAATGCCTTAAATGAGCGTTTAGAAAAATATGGTATCATCGTTCTTGATACCAGTGTTGTGGATCTAAACTTTTCCCCTGAATTTGCCAAAGCGGTGGAAGAAAAACAAATCGCCGAACAAAAGTCACAAAGGGCGGTTTATGTAGCCAAAGAAGCTGAACAACAGGCACAAGCAGACATTAATCGAGCTAAAGGTAAAGCGGAGGCTCAAAGATTGTTAGCGGAAACCCTTAAGGCACAAGGGGGCGACTTAGTTCTCAAGAAAGAGGCGATCGAGGCTTGGCGAGAAGGCGGGGCACAAATGCCCAAAGTCCTTGTTATGGGCGGAGATAATAATAACGGCGGTGGCATCCCCTTCCTCTTCAACTTGAATGAATTGGAAAAATAGTCTATAATGGTCAACCGTTAATTGTTAATTGTTAATTGAAAAAGGTGTCAGTAATAGTTACTGACACCCTTTTGCTATGGAGCTGAGCAGAGTCGAACTGCTGTCCAAACCAGCTATTTACTTTTCGCTCATTCACAGGTTTAGCTCCTCTAATCCTCAGAGCGGGAACTGTCACTTATCCCTGACAGTAGGATTTTCCAGTGTTTTCTTATCTCAAAGACAGACCAGAAACCATCTTTAAGAGCATCCGTTGGGGGTTGCCTATAATGCTTAACGGAGTCACACTATAAGCGCTCGAACCAGTTTTTAGGTCTTAGGCAGCAACAGGAGCCGCTTTACGAGCAAAAGGAACGATGTTGTTCGCAGTTACATTTTTTCTGAGCCTTTTATTTCCGAGAGGAGACTCACTCTCGACCTGAATCACGGGTGAGCTTTCACTAGCCTGTCGAAGCCGTTACAGCCCCTTTTGACCTGCTTCCTTCCATCATACCTTATTAACTTTAAACTGTCAAGAGCAATTAAGAATTAATTAGGGTTTGCTGAAAAAGTTTTTTGATGAAGAGAGGGAAGAGTGAATAAGTAACAAAAATCAAGGTTTTGAGGCTTTGTATCGACATATAAATACAAAGGATAGCTATTAGTAATCAAGATTAACTATTAAATCTGGTAAGATGTTTTCTCCTGATAAATTAACGGGCATTTTTACCACTTCTACAGGTTTATTTTGAC
>CAYPDC010000243.1:0-2051 GCA_964409355.1 uncultured Cyanobacterium sp. | reverse complement strand
CCCCCCCCCTACGATAATCAGGGTTACGGCTTGTGTTTTGAAACATTTAATTCATCACAATTTAATCTCATCAATGATGATTCTTTAGAAGATAAAATTATCTCAGCAAATAATCTTATCAATGAACATTTAAGTAAGTTTCTTGGAAATCCTGATGTTGATTATTTATTAGGAATAGCTTATGGAGAAGAATTTGATAATAATTTAGCAAAATCTCTGTTAAAAAACCAAATTAGTGAAGGTTTTAAAGATGTAAAATTAGATATTATTAATTCAGATATTTTAGGAAATGCTAATGGTGTTTATGGAGAATCAATCAATACGATACTATTAGCTGATGATTTTGTGAAATATAGCTCAAATCAATTAATAGCTCAAGTAATTACTGAAGAATTTGGACATTTCTTAGATAGTCAAATTAATAAAATTGATAGTGATGGAGATGAAGGAAATATTTTTACTAATTTAGTATTTAATCTACCTTTAAATCGAGAGAAGTTAAACGCTTTAAAAGGAGAAAATGATCAGAGTATTATTGAGTTAAATGGAGAGTTAGTCAATATTGAAAAATCGGAAAAGTCTGCATTTGAAGTCAATAATAATTTAGGTGAAATTATCTCAGTAAAAAGAGATACAAGTTTATTGTTTCAGTGGACAGAAAGGGAAGCAGAATACGATAATGAATTAGGCTTAATTGTTTTTGACAATCCCGAAGGAAAAATAGATGGATTATCGCCTCAAGATAATGGTTATCTCGAAAAACTATTAACATCTAGCCAAAGGGAAATTATTTTTGCTAAGGGCGATGGTGCAGGAAGTTGGCAACAAATTAACTTTAACGAAGGAGATTATTTTGCTTTTTACTTAGTTCAAAATAATAGCAGTGCAGAATACTTAAATAATTTAAGCACTAATTCTAATAATATTAATGTTTTTTCTTCAATAACTAAGTTAAATTCAGATAATTTTGATCATGTTTTTCATAAAAATATAGGAGAAGGAATTGAGCGTTTTTATTGGGAAGATTTAACTGGGGGAGGGGATAAAGACTTTGATGATGTGGTGTTAAACATCAAAGAAGCTGGTTTAATCGCACCCGGAGAGATAATTCAAACTACTCCTTTAAATGTGACATGGAGTGGTGATTCCAGCAATGAAATTGGCTTAATATTAGTAGATGATGCTAATGGCAGTATTAACGGAATTTTACCATCAGATTCTGATTATTTACAATCTGCTCTAGGGTTCGATCGCCATCGTACCATTTTTAAGCCTAATAGTGAAATTAATCAAAATAACCGAGAAATTCCCTTATTAGGACAACAATACATTGGTTGGTATTTAATTAGTAATGGTACAAGAGAATCATTATTAACGCAAAATCCCAATAACGAAATTGGGGATAAACCAGTGGCTTATTTTTCCTTTCCTTCCGCTAATCCTAATGGTTTAAATCATGTTTATTATGATGGTACAAATAAATTAGTATGGGAAGATTTACCAATTCAAAAAGGTTTAAAAGTGAGTCAAAGTGATTATCAAGACGCTATTTTAACCTATCAGTTTGGGGAATCCATCACTCATGTTGTAAGTGTTGAGACTCAAAATATTCAAGTAAATGAACCAACAAACATCCCTAGTGTAGCAGAAGTTAAAATAACTCTCAATCAACCTCATTTATTACCTTTAAGGGTTAATTATACAACCATCTCAGACACAGCAGAAGAAAATGAAGACTATCAAGCAATTAGCGGTAGTTTAGAATTTGCAGTGGGGGAAACGGAAAAATGGATTAGTATTCCAATCCTTGGGGATAACTTAGAGGAGGAAGATGAAACCTTTAAACTGGTAATTAGTGAAGCAGTTAATGGAGTTTTAGGAAATAGCGAAGTGATTATTACGATTATTGATAGCAGTAGTTTAATACCATTAATTAATAACCTCCCTGTCACCGATGCTGATAAAACTATTACCTTAGATGAAGATAGTCAACCGATAGCTTTAAATATCAATCCTCCCACAGATATTGATAACGATACTTTAACCATCAC
>CAYPDC010000242.1:0-2077 GCA_964409355.1 uncultured Cyanobacterium sp. | reverse complement strand
CAAACCGATCGAACTCTCAAAACTGATCGAACTCCTAAAACCGATCGAACTTCCAAAATCGATCGAACTTCCAAAATCGATCGAACTAATAAACTTCATCATGATTACCAATCGTTTCTAAAAAAATAGCCTGTTTTTGTTCATATTCAATAAATTTAAAGACAATTCGTAAATCATAACTTACACTACAAGCATAGGAATCTTTAAGCTCTCCTTTTAATTTATGGGTTTTCAATGGAGACTGGAAAGGATCGGTACATAACAGAATCAGTGTATTTTGGATATTTTGGGCGAGTGAAGGTTGTTTTTTAACAATTTTTCGTGGATTTTTAATAAAAACATTAGAACGTAACAACACAAAAGTCATAAAAGGATTTCCTCCATGATTTGTTCTGGTGTCACTGGTTGATATTTCTCCTCTGCCAATTCTTGTTGAGCTTCCTTAACATCTTTTACTAATTCGGCTCGTTTTTGCTCAAGAAGACGATTTTTTAAAATTTGAATTAAAGTTTCTTGATCTTCTAAGGGGAGTTGTTCTGAAGCATCTAATATTTCCGTAAAAATTGCTTGTATCATAATTCTATTTATTGGTGATAGTTTTATCTTTTTAATTATAAACCGATCGCACTCTCAAAACCGATCGCCGTTATCGAGAGGAAATAGCTATCTGCATATTAGGAGTAGGAGAGAAATTCTCAATTTTTTGAGAAGCATTTAAAATTTCAATACTAATTACATTACCTGCTTGATCATAGTCGAGAATAACTCCTGGACTTATTGACTCACTTTCTTCAATAATTGCATTACTTAATGTAATTGTCAAAACATCAACTTCAGCATCATATTTAGCTTTCATTTGATAGCTGTCTATATTTTTTAAGTTTACTGGTTATATATAGTGTAACAATTTTTTGAGGCTCGACTAAGTCATTAAGATAAATTCTCAGAAGATAAGTTTTATTGTTAATGGCAACAAATGTACTTTGATAAACTTTGAGTCCATCTTCTTCTAAAATTTGCTCAGGATTATCAAGAATTTTCTGTAATATTTTTAAAGAGATTTGACGTTCAATAATTTTTTCCTCGGCATGGTGACTTAAAATAAAGTTCACGACTATTTAGGAGCATTTTTGTATAAGGGATTAGTAACAATTATAAAGCAAATAATCCCAATAATCTCACTTCCCAAACCGATCGAACTCCTAAAACTGATCGAACTCTCAAAACCGATCGAACTCTCAAAACTGATCGAACTCCTAAAACCGATCGAACTTCCAAAATCGATCGAACTTCCAAAATCGATCACCCTTTCAACTCTCAACCCAAGCCACAGGCGATCACCCTATGATTTAGGTTTTATTTCAAACTCCAAGCGAGAACGATAAAAGTAAACATCAAATTCCATAAAAAAGTTGGTTTGTCCAAGAATTAGAGGAATATTAGGATTTTTAACCCAAGCAAATACCAATTCGATTGGTGAATATTCTCCAACATGAGCGATCGCAGAGAAAGGCATTGCCCTTTGACTACCCAGATTACCTCCTAATTGAATAATGGCTTTACGATCATCCCAAATGCCACCTAGCTCAAGTCCAAATTGATAGGAAAGAACGTTGACAGTTGCACCACTATCTACTAAACCAATGGCTTCAATTTGTTGATTATCTCGTTTTAAGATGAGTGGTATTCTTGGCAAACTATCAAATTCATTTTGAGTTGCATTTGTGGTTGAATATTTGAACAGCATAGTTTAATCATTTTCTTTGTCTTGTTTAAGGGTTTCCATTAAAATTTTTCCTGCCCCAAAGCTATCATAGGGAGTTGGTAACTGATAGGTTTTAAATGGTTCTAAGGGGGCAATATTTTCGGCAGTATCTAAATCTTCAGCTAAGATACGGATCAGTTTAAGTTTTTCGCTCACCGATAATTTACGAGCATTAGGAAGTACATCAGCTAAAGTCATTATCTATTTATCAGTTATTATGAGTTTTATGTTCCTATTGTAGCTTTATTTAACCTCTATAATGATCGCCTTTCACAATTTAGAATGAAATAAACAACGATCGCACTTCCAAAA
>CAYPDC010000241.1:0-2085 GCA_964409355.1 uncultured Cyanobacterium sp. | reverse complement strand
TAAGTTAGTGTTTGCACAAGAATATGAAAGAATTGATGAAGCCTTTGAAAAAGAAAAGCAAATTCAAGGATGGAGTCAAAAGAAGAAGTTAGCTTTAATTAATAGTGATTGGAATAAGTTACATATTTTTGCTCAATGTCAGAATGACTCTCATTCTAAAAATTATCAACGGTAAATTTCCTTACTAAGCAAATTTTGTTTTCTAGGGAAATTTTTTTCTATAAATAATCTTGTTCCCTGAATTAACCTATTCCCTTTAGTTCACTAAGTAAATCCGTTCACTGAGGGTAGTCGAAGGGAACATGACATCTCGACTACCCTCGATGTCCAAAAACCTTCGATGTCAGACTGAGAGATTTTGAGGTTGGAAGTTCGATCGAGGTAGTGGGTTCGATTAATGTAAGATAACAAATACACTTATTAGAGATATGTGATTTCTAGTTCGATCGAAGCACCAATTCTAGTAATCTTTCGGGAGTGATAGCAGAAACCGAAGAGTTAACATAATCTCTTATATTTCTGGTTACAATAAAATCTAGGTTAATAGCAAAAGCTACCTCACTGGTAACAGCGTCTTCAAAATCCGTCATTTGTTTTTGTAGTGCTGAATGAATAACTGTATCCGTAACACTAGCAACTTTTAATTTTTCTAACAATTTTGTGATTATATCTAAAGTAACGGAAATTCCTAGTTGTCGTCTGAGAATATAGAAAATATTAGTGACAGCATGACCAGCTATATAACCTTCTACTTTAAATATTGCAACTGTATTGAGGGCTAAGGAAGAATTAGCAACAAAAGGCTGACGATTTACCATTACATCAAGAATTACATCACTATCAAATAATACTTTTTTCAACGATATTTTTCCTCTAAATAATTTACATAAGATTCTGGGAATAAATTATCTTGTTCTTGGATGATACCTATTAGACTTTGAGTCCAAGGATGCAATGTTTGGACTTGTGTATCTTTTTGATAAGGAACAGAAACAAAGTGAGTTTCTTCTTCTATGGATTTTAGTAATGATTGAACTAAATGCCATTTTTCTGATAGAGGTAATTTTAATGCTTGATTTTGCAGTTCTGTTAAAGTCATAAAATCAATTATTTTTTGAGGAAAAATTGAACCAGTGCTTCTTTTCGATATTTATTATAATTTGATAGTGCCACCCTTGGGATAAATAAAAGAAAGTTCGATCGCGCAGTGCCACTTTGAGTGATCGATTTTAAGGGATTGCTTCGTGCCTCGCAATGATGAGAAGGTTCGTTCGATCGCCGGAGGTATTATAATTGCTTTGATATTAGCGGCGGCACGTTATTTTTTCCCGAATATTGTCTTGTAATTATTAATAGTTTGATCGAAATAGTGGGTTTCATTTCGACTCCGCTCAATGAACAACGTGGGAGTGCGAGATCGTATTGACAAGATAGGGAAGAGTGCGATCGTAATAAGTTAAGATATACTTAATGAAAATAAAAAAGAAGAGGGTGTATCATGAATCAAGTTATAGAAGTTAGTATTGCGGATATTTTGTCTCGACTAGAAACTAAAATCGATAAGTTAGATGACAAATTCGATGGTTTAGAGAAAAAGTTTGATGACAAATTTGATAATTAGAGAAAAAGTTTGATGACAAAATCAATAAGTTAGATGATAAATTCGATCATTTATCCAATGAAGTTAACGCCGTTAAAGTAAATGTGGCGAAATTGGATGAGAAAATTGTGGGAGTCAATTGCTCCATATTTTGATCAATTAACTATAGTACCAAATATAGATATATAAAATATGTCTTTTTTGGCCTAATGTTTTGTAAAATATAGGGATTTCTACCCTTATGAGGTAAACTTTATTTAATTTTGTTGTTGTACCTCGGAACCCCGAAAAACTCTATATAGCAATCAGTTATGAGTTGTGAGAATTATCTTATCATAGAAGGCAAGAGGCAAAAGGAAAAATTAGTATTTTAGTTATTGTGCGTAACGTCAGCTAATAATTTATTTCTCACAAATGATTCCCGATCGCTATATCTTTTCTCTTCTTTAATATATTTTACCTCAATTAATTCATAATACTTCCAT
>CAYPDC010000240.1:0-2103 GCA_964409355.1 uncultured Cyanobacterium sp. | reverse complement strand
AAGGGGGAATTATAAGGAAGATTGGTAAATTCTTTCTTGGAAACCGCCTTAATTGAACTGATAAAATACCATTTTTAATCAATTTTGAAAATAATTCCCGATTCCTAACTCCCAATTCCCAACTCCTAACTCCTAATTGTCTTCATTTTTCATGAGTTTTTCGATTTCTTCAGGTGACATCTTTTCTAACTGCTTGGCAAAAAAAGCGTCATCATAATCTTTGACTTGTTGATGATAAGTCATGTTATTGGTGAAAACTCGAAATAAGTAGGTGACAACCCAACCGATTAAGCCTAAGACTAATAAAACTTGACTCCAGATACCTGCGTCGTAAGCATCGAAACCGAGATATTGGAATACCAAATAAATAATTCCTCCTGCGAGAAACACCCCGAAGGCGATTAAAATTGCGTCTATTCTTCTCATAAATGATTGATTGTTGTTAGTTTAGCTTAATTCACGACGACGGGGGCGAAAATTCAAAAATGGGCTTAATAATAGCATTCCGGGAAAGGAAAAGAATACCATAAAATACATAAATCCTCTTTCAAAAGAACTGGCTACATACCATCTCTGATTAAGATAAAAGTAAACTCCACCGGGAATAATGAGTAAATATAAACCACTGAGAGTTAAATAAAGAGATGCGGTAATGATGGTTTCTAAGTCGATGTTTTCTATTAGGGTTAATAAGTTTTCCATAACTTTTCTATAAGGGTTTATGTTTAAGGTCTTATCTACTTTTTATAGATTACTATATTTTAAAGATCAATCCTCTTGTTTAAGTCCGATAATTTTTTCCAGAGATGCGATCGCACTTTCTAGTTGATCATTGACAATCTGATAATCGAATTCATGGGCGGTGGATAGCTCAAATTTTGCTTGTTCTAACCGCTTTATAATCGCTGTTTCACTGTCTGTTCCCCTACCTCTTAAACGATTTTCCAATTCTTCCTCTGAAGGTGGCAAAATGAAGATTCTGGTAGCGGTAGGAAAAGTTTGTTGAATTTGTCTTGCACCTAAAACCTCAATTTCGAGGATAACGATTTTTCCTTGTTGAATTTGTTCAATAACAGGTTGTTTAGGAGTGCCGTAATAGTTACCGTTATATTCTGCCCATTCTAATAAATCACCATGATCAATCAGATACTGGAATCGATCGAGAGGGAGAAAAAAATAATCCTTGCCGTCAATTTCTCCCTGACGAGGTTGACGAGTTGTTGCGGAGATAGAAATAAACAGTTGAGAATACTTAGCCAATAACTGCTTAACAATTGTACCTTTCCCCACACCACTAGGTCCAGTAATAACTAATAACTTACCCTGCTTATGTGATGAATTAATCATAAAAACACTTCCTTTTGATTAATATGCTCAAATTGAGCATTTCGATCTGGATGGTTTCCTCCTTCTTCTGTTTTGCGATGGGATTGTAAACTATAACCTAATTGTGAAAGTAAATCACACACTGTCCGTTGACTGATTTCATAACCTTGTAAAATTAGCTGTTGACAAAGATTATATGTACTTTTACAACTCCAACGTAAGGTCGACTCTGGATCTCCCCAAGTTAGAGGTTCAATTAAATTTTCTAAATCTGTCAGTATTTGAGGATATTTCTGTGTTATTTTCTCTCGTCCTCCACCTTTTTTTCTGATTCGTTGTTTTGGGAGTTTCTCTTCTTGATCGAGTTCGGATAATCCTGCATATATTGTGGGTCGAGAAATGTTGGTTGCTTTATGTACAATCATGACACCACCACGACCATACATAGGATTATAAGCTTTAGCTCTGACAGCACACCATAAGCGTTTTCTAGGTTCATCTAATGAATATGAAATATCTTCAAATTCTCGTTTGATATTTTTGATAATATTGTCTAGTATTTCTAATGGAATCTTCATCTTATCAGAATATCATATATCTTCTCAAGTGTAAAAGTTATTTTTACTTACTGCCTTAGTCAGGTTTCAACCAATCAAGCAAAACAAAAGGTACTAGCACATCTTGAGAAAGCTCACGAATTAGCTCAGTTTATTTCTGGTCATTATTAGGAGTTACGCATTGACAAATTAACTTAAATATGTTGTTGAAAATAATCTG
>CAYPDC010000239.1:0-2128 GCA_964409355.1 uncultured Cyanobacterium sp. | reverse complement strand
TATTGTGAACTTTTTTCTTTTTTTCCACAAACCACTAATTATTGAGCTGATACTAGATTTCTGTGTCAGGATTCGACAACGTATCAAAAAGCACTTTAACTTTAGAAGTTAAAGGATCTGGAATATTGCGGAATGACGGATAAATCGATGCACCGACAAAAAAAACATCCGACAGAATTCCATACAAAAGCAGAAATAATTAGTTATAATAATTTTATTGACAGCCTTAGTTAGCAATAAATATCAATGCACAGAGCAATAAAAGTAAGAATTTACCCCGACAAAACCCAATCTGAGAAGTTATCTCAGGTGATGGGCTGTTGCCGTTGGTGGTACAATTATGCTCTAAACTTGTGTATTGAAACTTATAAAGCTACTGGTAAGGCACTAAAGCAAGTTGCCTTGAATAAGTATCTCCCTAAACTAAAAAAAGAAGAAGATACAGTTTGGTTGGGAGATTGTTATTCTCAATGTCTTCAATCCGTAACTCTTAACTTGACTAAGGCTTTTAGGAGTTTTTTTGAAGGTAGAGCTAAGTATCCTAGATTCAAGTCTTATCATGGCAAACAGTCTTGTCAGTATCCTCAAAATGTCTCAATAGTTGATGGATGTTTGAAAATTCCACAATTAGGTTTGGTCAAAGCATCTATTCATCGCATTTTTGAGGGAGAAATCAAGACTGTTACCGTCAGCAAAACTCCCACTGGTAAATATTTTGCTAGTATTCTATTCGATACCCAACAAGAGATACCTGAAGTAACTATGACAGGTAAAATATGCGGTATTGACTTAGGAATCAAAGATTTTGCTATCGTTCATGATGGCGAAAAAACCAGTAAGTATGCCAACCCTAGACATATAAAGAAACATGAAAAAAACTTAGCACGAAAACAACAAAAATTAGCACGGAAGAAAAAAGGCTCTAATAATAGAAGCAAAGCTAAAAAGCTGGTTGCTAAGGTACACGAACGCACAAGCAATGCCCGTCAAGACTTCCTACACAAACTTTCCACCAAAGTTGTAAATAATAATCAAGTGGTAGTCGTTGAACAACTGAATATCAAGGGTATGGTTCGGAATCACTGTTTAGCAAAAGCAATATCTGATGTGGGTTGGGGAACATTTATCAATTTCTTAGACTATAAACTCAAGGATAAAGGTGGGTTGTTAGTGGAGATTGACAGATGGTTTCCTAGCTCTAAAACTTGCTCTAATTGTCATTATCAAGTGTCCGAGATGCCATTAGAGATAAGAGAATGGACTTGTCCTAATTGCGGTAGTCATCACGATCGAGATGAGAATGCTAGTAAAAATATTAGAGCAGAAGGCATCAGAAAACTACAGACGGATGGAACAGCCGTCTCTGCGTCAGGAGGATCGATAAGACCAAAAGGCGGACGCAAATCCGTATTGAGGCACGAACCTGTGAAAGATGAAGCTCACATTTCAGCGTAGCGAATGTGAGTAGTTCACCCCCAATATTAGCATCAATAACACAGTGTAAAGACTTAATCATCTATCACGATCCTCTCGTATTAAGTCTGTACTATTGAAAAAGCATCTTTAAGGGGATGAGTCAGGAGGTATTCATCTATTTGTGCTTGTAGTTTTGTGACAGACTTACATCTTTCTTCCCAAGTGGGATCAGTTTCAGGAGAAACAAGGAATTTTAGGGAAGTTTGTGGTTTGTGTATGGATTGTTTTAACAGTAAGATGATTTGCTCATTAACAGATTGATGGTGTTTTTCCGCAAGTTTTTCAATTTCTTGGATTAATTCTTCAGGGAGGTTTTCAAGGGTGATATTAGCCATAATATTAGGATTGATGTTAGCTTCTAGTTACAGTTAAATTAACGAGTCTTAACAGTCTGATCAAATTTTAAGAGTTAATTATATATTATTAATAAATTTACTTTTTCAATTATTGAATAATAGTCTTTTTGCAAAAATAGAGGTAATTTAATCAAATCCTCTGCTTCTACTATCTGTATTAGAGTTTATTCTTTGCCATGCCTTCACTTCCGCCGATAAATTATCATTATGGGAATTTATCTCCTTTCTGATTAATTGAGATGCTATCTTAAATGTCAAAAGAGGACACCCGTTAAATTTCTCCCGAAAAAGATACC
>CAYPDC010000238.1:0-2191 GCA_964409355.1 uncultured Cyanobacterium sp. | reverse complement strand
AATAGTTATTTTTATCTCCACTAAAACAGTTGGCAACTAATCCTAAGATATTAACATTCGCCTGTTGTAGAGATTCTTTTGTCATGGATAATAGAGAGGTATTTACTTTTCCTTGTCTAACAATCAACAACATTCCGTCACTGATTCGTCCCAGAATTTGAGCATCGGCGGCAACACTTACGGGTGGGGCATCAATAATAACTAAATCATATTCTTTTCTTAACTCTTGAGTTATATAAGCCATTTGAGGTGAACCAATTAAGGCAACGGGATTGCTTTTATTTTTTCCTGCAAACAGAATATCAAGGTTTTCATTTTCTTGCTCAATATACTGAGAAAAATTAGAAGGTTCATCGCTACTTAATAGCTCTCCTAATCCTTTTTCATACTCTTGTCCTTTTTTCATTTCCATTTGTCCGGGTTTACGCAAGTCTGCTTCTATCAGTAAAACCTTACTTCCTAGTCCCGAAGCTGCGATCGCCATATTAGCGGCAATAGTTGATTTTCCCTCCGCCCCAACAGAACTAGAAATTGTTATAATTTTAATCCCAGAATCTTCCATTTTAATGAATTTAATCGCCGTACAAAGGCTGCGAAAAGCCTCACTAATAGGAGATGAAGGATTATCTTGGACAGGTAAACTGCTGGATATTTTCTGTTTGTTAGTTTTGCCTATTTTAAAAAAATCGGGAATTATCCCTAGAATCGGTTGTTCAAAATATACTTTTATTTGTTCTATATCTCTAATACCATTGTCCAGTTGTTCTAATACATAGGCAATCAGTGAACCCATCAATATTCCTGCTAATAAACCTTGTATCAAGTAAGTATTTTTACGGTCTATACTGGGCATACTTGGAACTTTTGCTAATTCAACAAAACGAATGTTTCCTTGGGTATTATTGAGGGCGATTTGAGAATCTTGGTAATTTTTAATTAGACTTTGTAGAATTTCATCTTTAGTGGTTAATTCTCTTTGTAACTGTTTTTGCTCAAATTCAAGAGATGGTAAGGTATCAACTCTTTCCCGATAGTTAGCTATTAGATCATCTAAGGATTTTAATTGGGCTTCCAAACTTTTGATATTTCTTTCTGTTTCAGCATATTGTGCTAATAATTGACTTTGAGAAGCACCAGGTTGATAAATATTATTTTCGTTTATATCTTGTTGAGTAATATTATTTTGGGGAGAAACGTTTTTTAAATATTTGTCTAATTGTTCTTCTAAAATGTTTTTTTCTTTTTCCAATCTAGCAACTTCAGGATGGCGATCGCCGAATCTTAGTTTTTCTTGTTCAATTTTTGTTTCAATTTGTTCTAGTTGTTGAATTAATGAACCAATAATGGGAGATTCGCTGATAAAACTGGAAGTAACCGCAGTATCCGAATCAATTTGAAATAGTTTCCTTAAATCATCTCTACGAGATTTTTGAGCCGCTAACTCCCCCTGAATCGCAGCTATTTGAGCATCTAAGGTACTTAAAATTTCTGTAGTGGAACTGGCTTCTGCATTAATGTCAAGAATCCGATTAATTTGTTTAAAATCTTTGATTTTTTCCGCCGTTGTCTCTAAAGACTCTTGAGTTCGAGGTATTTGTTGTTGTAAAAACTGGGATAATTCTCTTGTTTGAGTTTGTTCTAATTGCTTATCTAATCTCACATAATTTTCTATCCAGGCGTTAACTATCTCCGCCGCTTTTTGAGGATTTTCATGGGTAAAAGATAATTGGATAACATCAGTGTTTTGTGGATTGGTGGCAACTAGGTTGTCTAACAATCCTTGATTATTAGTCTCTGCCCCTAGTTGTAAATCATTGCGTACCTGTTCAGCAAATGAGTCAGATTTCATTAAAACAAGATCATTGGTCAAATTTTTTTCCTCTGAAAAACCCAATTCACTGGAGAGACTAGGAGAACTCGACTGAAAAACGATTGTTCCATTCGCTCGATATAGCGGAACGGTTTTTCGGGATCTTTGCCACCCCATGATCAAAAAAACCACAATAAACACTAGAGAAGCAGGAAGCCATCTTTTTTGTATAATTTTTAAATAAACTAAAATTTCTTCCATACGGGGTTAAAACAAAGATATTTTGTAAGCAAAGTTAATAAATAGGGGTTGCGGACTCAGTAGCAGAGTCAGTAAAAGTCTTAATAAATGGCGTACAGGGGCAGGGCTGTTTCACTCCTC
>CAYPDC010000237.1:0-2272 GCA_964409355.1 uncultured Cyanobacterium sp. | reverse complement strand
TGTTTCAATTTGCGGCCTTCTATAAAGATGATTTAGAAATTTTCCCTGGAGCAGATATGAACTTAAGTGGACCAGTTCATACTAACGGAAATTTATATATTGGCGGGAAATTAAAAAAGATCAAAGGAGAAGTATCTAGTGTGGGGACAAATTTTTATGCTAGTCAAAACAGTGAGACAGCAAAAAAAATACAGACTACCCCCACCCTAATACCCGAAAATCAATATGAGGTGGAAAGAGGTAAATTTCAGATGTTCTCTATTAATATTGGCATTGACCCTCTAGGGCTACCTGAACCAGATTTCTTAAATGATGAAGGTGAATACTTTCAAAAAGCAGATATTCGCATTAACTTTACCCCCATCCCCACCAATACATCTGATTATGGTAAGTATGTACCCTTTGAAATTGAAGTAATAGAGCGCACCAACAACCTGAATCAACCAATTACCCCTGTTACTACATCATTGACTAATACAACTTTACCACCAGGATTAACTACACTCGAGAAAAAAGAGAGTCAACATCAACCCATTTTACATAGTTTACGTCAACCCATCTTAGTCAGTGAAACACACTCCAGTATTGCCGTTTCCAGTGAAACCTTTGATGGTAATAGCCAAGATTCAAGTAATAATAATCGCCAAAACCCTAATTATACCGAAGCTAGAAACCCTAACTTTAACATTTGTCAACCAGTCACAGTTAACAATAGCACTTGGAATGGTCTAGCTGGTGCCGCTAAAACTGAGATAGCTGTGTTTGCACACAATTTCTTACAAGAAAAAATACAACAAAACCCTACCCCTGTTCTTTTTACCAATTTAGATAAGGATTTAGCCAACACTGGCATATCAGGACTGACTTTCAGTGAAACCATGACAGGAGCACCAGCATCTTTGGATGCAACCATTGCGACAGAGTTAAACACACTCACCCCTAATCAAATTGCGGCTCTTGCTTATCCTGACGCTACTACTGGTAATATTGTCACAAGATGTTTTATTCCGGCGCCGTTAACGGATATTGGCAGAGATGATGGGACTCACAGTACTCCATTTCGTTTCTATAATAAGCGAGAAGCAAAAGATATGCGTTTATTACAAATGAACATGAAAAGTCTAGTGGTGTGGAATTTTGAAGGGAAATACTGGGATACTACAGCTTCAACCCCCGACCTAAAACCCACTAACCAACTACTATTTAAAACCGCTCCTGTTGACAGTAGCGCCCCGGCTAACTCTTTTCAAGCTCTCGGTATGGCTGGCAGAGACACTTCTGATGATGGTTTAGTATTTTATGCTACCGTAAATCCAATCGATCCTTCGGGTACTACCACCAATACTGACAGGGCAGCTAGTAACAGTAGCCCTTATGGTTTTGCGATCGTCGAAGGAAATCAATTACCCGGTTTAGGTTTAAGCAACACCTTTAATACCAATGACGCCACGGGTTTAACTTTTGCCAGTGATCAGGCAGCTTATGTTCAAGGGGATTATAATACCCGTAATAAACAACCTGCTTCTATCTTAGCGGACTCCATTAATGTACTTTCTAACACCTGCTATGATCCCAACAAAGTTATCCATCGGTTAAATAATCAGAACTGTAACTCCAGTGTGACGGGTAATGCGCTAGGAAATCCCACTCTAACAATCATAAATTCTGCATTTTTAGGTGGTAATGATGTTAGTACACCCGGAGGAGGTGGAAATCTGTATAACGGGGGGCTAGAAAACTATCCTCGTTTTCATGAACAATGGGGAACTTTACGTTATCGAGGTTCTTTTGTTAGTATTGCAACACCCAATCATGTTAGTGGTACATGGAGATCTCAACAGTATAGTGCACCGAGGAGGGAATGGGATTACGATCTCATGTTCAATGATGCGAGAAATTTACCGCCTTTAACTCCTCGATTTAGCTCGATGAAACAAGAGCAGTTCATTCGTAGTTTTGAATAGGAATAATTACAATGATACGTCTCGGCTTTTAGGTTTGGCGGTTGTAGGGGTTGAACATTCTTCAACCCTTACGGTTTTAGGTTAAGAAAAGGGAGTTTTAAAAAAATTTTAGTTGCTACCCCAATCTTAAAAATAGTTAAAAATCAGTCAAAATCTAGAAGATAAATATAGCTCTCTTGCTTCTCGTCATGATAAGTTATTGGTTGGGGGATAAATACGTAAAGGTTTTATCTTTAAAATCAATGGTTTTAATGGGTTGAGCGGTGTTCAAGCCTTATAGCCTCGGAATGGGGGGCATGATCCCAGTA
>CAYPDC010000236.1:0-2301 GCA_964409355.1 uncultured Cyanobacterium sp. | reverse complement strand
CCCAAGAAGAATTATATAAGTTTATTCGGTTATATTTATTGTCAGTTATCCCCGTAGCTATTCTAGCTATTGTACAATATTTTAGCCCCACAGACAGTCCTATCAATATGTATGCGGGGGGATTAGAGGCTAAAGCTTCTGTGGGTGAAAATGTAAGAGTTACGGCAACCTTTCCTTATCTATCTGGTTTTTCTACTTATTTATTTTTCTGTTTTGTGATCCTCATTCC
The DNA here is from genome assembly GCA_964409355.1 of uncultured Cyanobacterium sp. Lineage (GTDB taxonomy): Bacteria > Cyanobacteriota > Cyanobacteriia > Cyanobacteriales > Cyanobacteriaceae > PCC-10605. Next base: position 2,072 of record CAYPDC010000236.1, on the reverse strand, counting down.
CTTATTATTTTATCCTCAAAAGAAAATTTGGAATTTATTAACCATTGGGGAATTAGTTTTGATCGTGGGAACATCCTTTATGACTGGTTCTCGTGGTTTATTAGTATCTATGATTGGTTTTATGGTGGCATATTTAGGGTATTTTTCTTCCAGAGGATTTGGCAAAACTCTCAAATCTCTTAAAAAGTTTATCCTGCCCACATTGTTTATTATCGGCTTGATTCCTCAATTTTTCAGTAAGGCGATCGACAATTTTATGTATCGTGTTAATAATTCTGATAATCTAAACGATCGTATTGACAATGCTTTTACTATTAGGTGGGATTTTTTTAATGCCTATGGTATTGGTGCAAGTCATCAAGCAGTACCGGCATTAAATCGAATCCTGAACTTGAATGCTGGAGAACCATTACCTTTTTATCTAGAATCTGAAATGATGCGAGTTGTCGTCGAGTTAGGTAGTATAGGATTTATCTTCTGGTATTTACTCCGCTTCGTTTTAATTATTTCTTTTTATAAACTTTCCCATCAGTTAAAGAATCCTTTTTTAGTTAGTTTCGCAATCTCCGTTTGTTTATATCATCTTATTAATTTTTCTGGAGCAGTAGTTGTAAATCATACAAATAATATTTATTACTGGTTTTTAGCAGGATTTCTTTATCTATTACCCAAACTAGAAAAACAAGACCAAGAATCTTTATCATCAGAGAAAGATGAATTTACAACAATAAAAAGATTAAATTATCATGGATAAGAAAAAAATTTCTTTTGCCCATCATATCAATAACTCTAATGCCAGAAATGCCGCTCTTGCTTTTGCGGAGAATGGATTACTTCATGAAGCGATTACCACCGTAGCTTATAACCCAGACTCAAACTTTGCTAAAATACTAGGGAAGCTACCAGCTAATATCAGCCAACCTTTACAAAAAGAGTTAAGTCGCCGAATTTGGACAGAAGTTGATGTAACTACCTATCCTTTTAAAGAAATTATCCGCATTATTTTAGCCCGAACTAACTTAACATCGGTTTTAAAACTAGATAACAGAGATTTAGTTGACTGGGTTTATGAAGAATTAGATAAACAAATTGCTAAATCTCATCTTGACGATATTGACGGCATTTATCTTTATGAAGATTTAGCGGCGACTACCTTTGAAAAAGCTAAGGAAAAAGGTATTTTATGCTTTTATGATTTACCCATTCCTTACTATGAAATGAAAAATGAAATTATGAATAAAGAATGGGAGAAATTTCCTAATCTTTCCTATGATAGAGATTACTTAAAACTTGAAAAACTCAAACGAAAACAGCGAGAAGTGGAATTAGCTGATCATATTTTTGTCGCTTCATCCATAACTAAAAAATCTTTATTAGAAATTGGCATTGATGAAGAAAAAATAACTGTTATTCCCTATGGTGCACCTATAGAAAAATTTAAACCGTTACCAAAAAAAGATCATATTTTTCGAGCTTTGTATGTGGGAAAAATATATGCTGGAAAAGGGATTCAGTATCTTTTGTCTGGGTGGGAACAATTAAAGCTGAAAAATGCCGAACTATGCCTAGTAGGAAGTAATTTATTCCCTAAAGGTTGGCTAGAACAATATCGAAATATATGTCGTCATGTGCCTTCAGTACCCCATATCTTTTTGAATGAATACTATAGTCAAGGTAGTGTTTTTGTTTTTCCTTCACTGATGGAAGGATTCGGTTTAGTGATATTGGAGGCAATGGCTTGTGGCATTCCTGTGATTACTACTCCCAATACGGGAGGGTTAGATATTATCGATGATGGAGTTGACGGTTTTATCGTGCCAATTCGAGATGTGGAAGCCCTAAAAGATAGAATACAGTGGTGTTATGATCACCCTGACGAGTTAGCCCAAATGGGCATTATGGCAAGGAAAAAGGCTGAACAGTTAACTTGGGGGCTTTATCGTCAACGTTTATCGGATAAAGTAAAGGAGTTATTGATGATGAAAAAATAGAAAAGGTACGATCAACGCTTTTTTCCCTAAAATATTAGACTATAATCAAAATAGACCGAAATTAAATGTGGATTAATTTTT
>CAYPDC010000235.1:0-2311 GCA_964409355.1 uncultured Cyanobacterium sp. | reverse complement strand
TGAATGTCATTTGCTATGGGGAGATACTTGTGGCTATATTTGGGGTAAAAAAGAAAAAAGAGTAAATATTTAGAATCATTAAATAATGGTTTAGAAGAAAGACAATGGAGAGTAACTTGTATAAGATTTGCCCCAAATTGTCCAGAACAAAACCCAATGGAAGACATTTGGCTACAAGGAAAAAGATTTATCAGAGAATTTTATCATTTATGTAAATCATTTAAGATTGTTAAATATTTATTTGAGTTTTCTACGAATAATAATATTTTTAATTTTGCAAAAATGTTCATGTATGGTAATTTCTCACAAATGATTTAGGACTGCTATATTATAACTCGCTTTTATTCAAGAGAGTTTTGATTCTCAATCAGCAATTCTCATTTTAGAAAAGTAATATGTCTTGTTTTTGTTATATAATATTGAAAAAATATTGTTGTATTGTATTTGATTTAAGATTTCAAGGTATTTTAATACAAGGCTACATTTAAACTTCTAAAGCTATTAAGGGTTGAATAATATTCAACCTCTACAAGCGATCGCACCGCTCAAACCTCATAAAATGCGATCGCACTCATCAAACTGCGCTCCTTTAATCCTAGGGTATTTTCATTCCCGAAAATGTCAATTTCTAAAACTCGATGAAAATAATTTACAATTAAAGTTAACCAAAAATCGGTGGTAGTCGTAATGGTAGCTCAATTAATTAAAAATCAAACAAATTTATATGATACTGACTATAATCTCTGGGTATTAGATACAGTGAATAAGTTAGAAAATAGAGATTTAGATTCCCTTGATTGGGAGAATTTAATTGAGGAGGTTTTAGACTTGAGCGAACGCAAGAGAAGAAAAATGGAAAGTCTCTTAATAAGGTTAATGGAACATCTCTTAAAATTAAGGTATTGGGAATCTGAGAGAAACTATAATCAAAATCATTGGCGTAAAGAAATTCGCAATTTTCGTAAACAGATTAAGCGTGAATTAAAAGCTAGTCCTAGTTTAAAAAATTATCTTATTCAAATATTTGATGAATCCTATCAAGATGCTAGGGAATTATTATCTGATGATTCTGGATTACCGATCCGTACCTTCCCCGAAGAGCCGATCGCACCTCTTGAGCAAATCTTAGATGAAAAATGGCTTCCTTAAACCCAAAACATTGGACATTGGATCATTACGGGATGATTTATAATATGACTAAAAATAAATAATTGCATATCATCCCGCAATGATGCAACGTTACTATTTTATTGGTTTACTACACCCACCAAGGTTTTTCTCCAGTGCGGGGATCAGTTTCCACCCAATGAGAAATTCTGATATAATCACCATCAATGGTAATATGTGCTAATTTTAACGGTAAAGGTGCAGGACCTCGAACTACGTTCCCCTCCTCATCGTAGCGTGAACCATGACAAGGACATTGAAATTGATGATCATTTCCATTCCAAGGGAAAGTACAACCTAAGTGAGTGCAATTATCCACAATCCCCCAAGAATGTAGTGTTCCGTCATCTTTAATGGTTAAATAAGTCGGCTCCCCTGCCAATCCAGCTACTAAGGCTCTTGTGCCGGCTGGTTCTGCTAAAATCTGAGAAGCGGGAATTAAATTACCGTTGACATCTTTGGCTAAAATTGAACCATCTTCTCCTACCTCAGAAGGGGGAATAAAAAATTTAGTCACGGGATATAATGCACCTCCCGCCGTAACTGCGATCGCCGCTCCTGTGATAAAATTAAGTAAATTTCTTCGTGACATAGACGCACTTTCGTCATAGGGAAAACTATTTTCCATAGCTGATATATCTCCTGATTTTCTTACTAAATTGCCAATTGACTAAGATGAAATGACAAGATAAATAAATAATTACTGTTTGCGGTTATTTTTTTTACAAATCTTAATCAACTATCTATTAGTATATAACTAAATAACGATATTGGCAACTAATCAAGGAGTAGGTAGTCTTGCATCTCGTTGAAAATGGAGTTGTTAAGGGGAGTAAATAAGTAGCGTAGGGGTTGAATATTATTCAACCCCTACTGAGTTTAAGAATTGGCATTAAACGTACTATAGCAATCAGGAATCATTTATGAGAAATTTCAACTAAATTCCCCCTTTATTTAAGGGGGGTTAGGGGGGATAGTATTCTCACAACTCATAACGGATTGCTATAGAATTAATTTAATCCTCTTTTACTATTTAAAAAATTAGCTAAAATCCCTAAAATTTGAGGTAAATCTTTGAGATAATATTCATTACTCATTGTTCGCTTATTTGAAAAAGTCAAAGAGTGAAAAATAACTTCAAATG
>CAYPDC010000234.1:0-2321 GCA_964409355.1 uncultured Cyanobacterium sp. | reverse complement strand
AAAAATTAATCCACATTTAATTTCGGTCTATTTTGATTATAGTCTAATATTTTAGTGGTAAAGGTGCGAACAATGTGAAGTGCGATCACACTTTACCCCTGTTACTATTGTTTCATCATTAATAATTCCTTCACCTTCTCTGCCAAACGTTCACGATAAAGTCCCCATGTTAACTGCTCTGCTTTTTTCCTAGCCATTATCCCCATTTGGGCTAACTCGTCAGGGTGATCATAACACCACTGTATTCTATCTTTCAAGGCTTCCACATCTCGAATTGGCACGATAAAACCATCAACTCCATCATCGATAATATCTAACCCCCCAGTGTTAGGAGTCGTAATAACAGGAATGCCACAAGCCATTGCCTCCAATATCACTAAACCGAAACCCTCCATCAAGGAAGGAAAAACAAAAACACTACCTTGACTATAGTATTCATTCAAAAAGATATGGGGTACTGAAGGCACATGACGACATATATCTTGATATTGTTCTAGCCAACCCGTAGGAAATAAATTACTCCCTACCAAGCATAATTCAGCATTGTTCAATTTTAATTGTTCCCAAGCAGGAATTAGATATTGAATGCCCTTACGAGTAGAAATTCTCCCTACATATAATACTCGGAAAAGATCATCTTTTTTTGGTAAAGGCTTAAAGTCTTCTATGGGGGCACCATAAGGAATAACGGTTATTTTTTCTTCATCAATGCCAATTTCTAATAAAGATTTTTTTGTTATAAAAGATGCTACAAAAATATGATCAGCTAATTCCACTTCCCTCTGTTTTCGTTTAAGTTTTTCTGGTTTTAAATCATCTATTTCATAGGAAAGATTAGGAAATTTTGCTCTTTCTTCAATCATGACTCTTTCCTTCATTTCATAGTAAGGAATGGGTAAATCATAAAAGCATAAAATACCTTTTTCCTTAGCTTTTTCAAAGGTAGTCGCAGCTAAATCTTCATAAAGATAAATTCCCTCAATACCTTCAAGATGAGATTTAGCAATTTGTTTATCTAATTCCTCATAAACCCAGTCAATTAAATCCTTGTTATCTAGTTTCAAAACTGATGTTAAATTAGTACGGGCTAAAACAATGCGGATAATTTCTTTAAGGGGATAAGTGGTTAAATCAACTTCTGTCCAAATTCGACGACTTAATTCTTTTTGCAAAGGTTGGCTGATATTAGTAGGTAATTTTTCCAGTAATTTAGCTAAGTTTGAGTCTGGTTTATAAGCTACGGTGGTAATCGCTTCATGGAGTAATCCATTTTGAGCAAAAGCAAGGGACGCATTTCTGGCAAAACTGGGATTAAGATGATGGGCAAAAGAAATTTTATTCTTATTCATGATAATTTAATCTTTTTATTGTTGTAAATTCATCTTTCTCTGATGATAAAGATTCAATCTGTTGTTTTTCTAATTTGGGTAATAGATAAAGAAATCCTGCTAAAAACCAATAATAAATATTATTTGTATGATTTACAACTACTTGACTTGGAAAATTTATAAGATGATATAAACAAACAGAGATTGCCAAACTAACTAAAAAAGGATTCTTTAACTGATGGGAAAGTTTGTACAAAGAAACGATTAATGCTAAACGGAGTAAATACCAAAGCATAAATCCGATACTACCCAATTCGATGACAACTCGCATCATTTCTGATTCTAAGGGCGGAAGTGGTTCTCCAGTATTCAAGTTCAGAATTCTATTTAATGCTGGTACTGCTTGATGACTTGCACCAATACCATAGGCATTAAAAAAATCCCACCTAATAGTAAAAGCATTGTCAATACGATCGTTTAGATTATCAGAATTATTAACACGATACATAAAATTGTCGATCGCCTTACTGAAAAATTGAGGAATCAAGCCGATAATAAACAATGTGGGCAGGATAAACTTTTTAAGAGATTTGAGAGTTTTGCCAAATCCTCTGGAAGAAAAATACCCTAAATATGCCACCATAAAACCAATCATAGAAACTAATAAACCACGAGAACCAGTCATAAAGGATGTTCCCACAATCAAGACTAATTCGACCATGGTTAATAAATTCCAAATTTTCTTTTGAGGATAAAACAACAAAGGAATAAGAGTCACAAAACAGAAAAATAAATAAGTACCAAAACCCGCTAAATAAGAAAAAGTTCCCGTTACCCTGACATTTTCACCCACAGAAGCAGTGGCTTCTACCCCTCCAGCATAAATATTGATAGGACTGTTTATAGGGCTAAAATACTGTACAATGGCTAAAATAGCAACGGGGATAACTGACAATAAATATAACCGAATAAACTTATATAATTCTTCTTGGG
>CAYPDC010000233.1:0-2418 GCA_964409355.1 uncultured Cyanobacterium sp. | reverse complement strand
TCCTTTTTCCTTGCAATACTTCCTATTCTCTCTTGTTCTGTATATTTGATCTACATGAATTGTTGCTGGATAATATCCCATTAATTCATGATATTTTTCTACTTGTTCTATTAGATGTGTTGATTCATTGAAATTATCCCAACGCTTCGACTACGCTCAGCGCAGCGCTTAATTTGTCTAAAAATACATAATTTTCATATACACTTACACTTATTTTTCCCCCAAATTCTACTGCACTTCCTGCTTTTCCTCTCACTATCGGGCGTATATGTGGTTGAGCTATACTCACTATTCTATTATCTATTCTATTTTCTTTTTTCTCATACATTTCTTTTTGTTGCCTCTCCTGAATGTAATTTATCTATTATTTTTTCCGTTTGTAATCACCTGAGTTCGATGTAAATATAAATCTGAAAATAAGGTATGGTAAGGGTTTTAAATTTTTCCCTCATTTTCTTTGATAAATAAGCATGACAAATAAGAGCTAAAATTAATGTTTTTAGCTAAATTTTAATATAAATTAATATTAATTAAATCACTAAATTACTAAGGCAGATAATAAATTTATTTCATCTTTTTCTAATTGTAATTTTGGCTTTTTATCTTGCCATGTATAAGCAATTAATCCGGCGATAGCATTTACTAAAAAATTAATGGGGCTACGATGACGTGAATGAACTATTTGTGATATGTTTTGCCATTGGTCATTAACTGTTTCAATTAAAGATCTTTTTCTCAGCATTAATTTTTCCCATAACTCCAGTAGTCGATTATTCATCTTTTTTTTGAAAGGAGTAATTAATTTGATATTTTTTTTATATAATTCCTCGAATAAATTTTGGGAAATATAGCCTTTATCTCCAAATAATCTACCCCATAAATCTTTAGTTAGGTAAGGAACCGCTTTTCGTTCATCAACATTTCCTTGAGTTATTTTGAAAGCAAGAATTTCACCTTGATCATTGATAATTAAATGAAGTTTAAAGCCAAAATACCAGTCCACAGAGCTTTTTCCCCAATGTGCTAAATTATTAAAAACCTTATTTCTTTTTGCCCTTTTGTTATGACAAATAGCTATTCCCATCGTATCAATAAATGAAATTCCTGTACATTTTCCTTTACGAGTATTCAAATAATAAATCAAAGGAATAAGGGCATAAGACATTAGTTCAACAAAACGATTATAGCTAACTAAATGGGGAAAATATCGACAATGATATGTAGAAATATGATGTTGATAATAATGTTTAAAATTACGATAACTTGAATGGTGAAAATAAATAATTATGGTCATAATTTCACTCAAACATAATTGAGAATTTCTCATTCTTTTTCTTTCAGAAGAAGACAAAAGTTGAGCTTGCAAATATAGTTCAAAGATCAGACAAAAATCGTCAACATCACAAAAAAGTTGTTCTAATTCCATAAAATTATTTTTTATAAAAAGTAACAGAATTATTATGAAATTAAACTTCAAAGAAACAATCCATTGGTCAAAAAAATTAATATTTATTGATGAAATTTAACTAGTTTGTCTGATTAGCTCCATAATTTATGTTAAGAAATTTTAAGTAAGAAGCGATCGCTCCTTTCTCAAATTGGCACAGGTAAATAGTTGCAAGTTATTTTCTTACATCGAACTCAGGTTCTATCAGCTAAAAGCATAATATCTGGATATTTTGATAATAATCTCTCCGCTAATCTGAGAAGGATTTTGTATTCATTAAAAGCTACAGTTGAACTTTGGTGTTCCAGAACTTTCCATAGTAAGGGAACAGCTCGACCACAACAGACTACAGATAAGTGAATTATATGAATTTTAGATACTTGTGTCAGGCAGTCAGGTGGGAAACATCGACCACTATGGTTAATCTGGGTGGGAGAAGAATTTTTATCTTTGGAGTCAATATAGCCGAAGGTTTGGAGTTGACCACTAGTATCGTTTTGCCAAACAGAGACTACATTGGACTTTGCCTAATTTTCGGACTCCCATTCAATCTTGAAAAGATGGAGTGATTTAATTGTTAATATCACTTGGCAATTATGGCTTTCAAAGGATTTAGTGCAAGAGCATCATTTGCCATGGCAGAAACCACAAGAAAATTTAACCCCTCAAAGGGTAGCTAGATCAATGATCTCATTATTGGTGGACATTGGAAGTCCCACCCAAACTCCTAAAAGTCGAGGAAAATCCAATGGTTGGCAAAAAGGACGAAAAAGAAATAAAGCAGGTTCTTCACGAGATGGTATGCTGTGAAAGCTGGAAGTCTTGATCTCTCGTTTTCAAAATGCAATTTGCATACTAAGTCATGAAGAACCATAAAGCAAAGGTTTATCCTACAATAAAAAAACGGCAATCCAAAAGTAAAAAAAGGCGAAAAACCTAACTTTTAAGGAATAAATAATTCAATTTATTTT
>CAYPDC010000232.1:0-2430 GCA_964409355.1 uncultured Cyanobacterium sp. | reverse complement strand
GATAAATTGTATGATTTAAACCATCGCAAATTAATCTTTTGGGTTTTGTTGGGTTGAGGAAACGAAACCCAACCTACTGGAAAGGGGTGTAAATTATAAAAGTTAGTCTATCTGTATTTGTTTTATGTCTCAATGGTTTTTTTCTAAGGGTGTTTTTCTTTCTTTGGGTTTTAGTTTGATGGCTAATCCTAGTTTTGCTCAATCTCAGTCTTTAACTATTGTTTATCCTCCTGTTAATCATCAAACTACGGCGGATTCTATTTTTATTATTGGTTCTGCCCCTACTTCTGGTAATGTGATTATTAATGGGCAATCCATAAGTCGATCGCGCCTTGGTTATTTTGCCCCTAGTATCCCTTTAAAAATGGGTGAAAATAACATTACTATTCGTTATAGTAATGAGGAGTTAAGTCGAGTTATTACCAGAGTTGATAATCAGCCTTCCATGGAGGAGGTTAATAGTTTCTCACCTAGTTTATTGAATCCTCAAGTTGATATAAGCAGATTACCGAATGAAAATGTCTGTTTTTCAGCGATTACCCCTCAAGGTTCAAATACAAGGGTAAAAATTAATCAGCAAATATTACCCCTCACTCCCGTTTTAAATGCCGTTAATTTGCCTAGCAATGCCTCTATTTTGATTGGTGACAATAATCCTGTGAATGTGAATGCTACTGGGTGGCAGAGGGTTTCTGGATGTACTCAATTTACGGATACTGTGGCTAATCTTCATCCTCTTTTTGTGATGGATTATCAAGCAAAAAGCATGGAGAGAGAGGGGAAAGGTAAAATAAATATTCTTAATCCTCAAGGGTTACAAGTAGTAGAAGTGATTGCAGAGAATGGTATTGCTCGATCGGGCGCAGGTACTAATTTTTCACGGTTAACCCCTCTACCAAAAGGTGTAAGGGCAACGGTTACGGGGAAAGAGGGGGAATGGTTACGGCTGGATTATGGTGGTTGGATTAAAGCCGAAGAAACTAGGGTTTTACCCACAAATACACCGCCTATAAGTTATATTCGCAGTGTGACTTCAAGGATTAAGAGTAATACAACAGAGATAATTTTCCCTTTAGAAAATCCTGTGCCTATAACAATTAAGCAAGATGATAATTCTTTAACTCTCAGTTTACATAATACGGTTGCCCAAACGGATACTATTCGTTTTGATGATAACCCTATCATTAAGCGTCTTGACTGGTATCAGGTTAATCCCACTCAGATTGACTATATCTTTTCTTTTAAATCTCCTCAGCAGTGGGGTTATGATGTGCGTTATGAGGGCAGTAGTTTAATTTTGACTATTAATCATAGCCCGAATCTTCAGAATAAAAGTAATTTACAGGGTGTCAGTATTTTACTTGATCCGGGCCATGGAGGAGAAGAATCTGGAGCGTTAGGGCATACTGGTTATCCTGAAAAGGATGTTAATTTAGTGGTATCGAAATTATTGGCACAGGAATTACAGAAACGGGGTGCTAAAATATATTTAACTAGAGATGATGATCGTTTTGTGTCGTTGGGCGATCGCTCTTCTATGATTAGAGAGATTAATCCGACTATTGCTTTATCTATCCATTATAATGCCTTACCAGATGGGGGCAATGCTGAAAAAACAAAGGGAGTCAGCACTTTTTGGTATCATCCTCAAGCCCATGATTTAGCGGTGTATTTACACAATTATCTGACGAAACAATTAAATCGAGAATCGGCGGGAGTTTTTTGGAATAATTTGGCTTTAACTCGCCCTCATCGTTCCCCTACAGTATTATTAGAGTTAGGTTTTATGATTAATCCAGAGGAGTTTGAATGGATTACAGACAATTCTGCACAAAAACAGTTAGCCTTTACTTTAGCTGATGGAATTCAAGATTGGATTTTGAGTAAAAATTCTCGATGATTTCTTGAATCCTTACTTATAATGAGAAGGAAAACTTCTAGGGTTGAGTTGCGATCGTGTTCAAAAAACTTTATCTTAAATATATTAAAAGTTTTAGAAGATATAACCGAAAAAAATTTGCCACTGATTTATTCAATTATTGGGGTATTGGAAAAGAGGGGATGAATAACGGAGTATTGTTTTTAGTAGTGTTTGACAATAGAAGAATAGAAATTGAGATTGGAAAAGGTTTAAGCAATATTTTAGCTCCTCCTACTATTCAAAATATTTTGACGACAGAAATAATACCTTTATTCCAAGACAATAATTTCGATCGAGGTATTTTAAATGGAGTAAGCGCCCTAATTTCTCGTTTAGATTCTTCCTCTCCGTTGATAGTGATAATGATGATAATGATGCGGAGGATTTATTAGAAGAGAAACCCAGGGATTTTAAAAGATTAGGAATCGACGAAATAACGAACCTAAAAGGTGGGAAAAACGTATCCACTCAATAGTTAGGGGTAAGGCAGAATCAAACTTGCCAAGATT
>CAYPDC010000231.1:0-2453 GCA_964409355.1 uncultured Cyanobacterium sp. | reverse complement strand
TAACTTAGGTGCGATCGCACTTATGATTAAACAGCAACTAAGAATTTCGATCGAGCTTTTATAATAGACATCTCCAACAATTCCTAAAAATTGGGTTATAACCCTTATTTTATTGTAATCAATAGCTACTTTTTATTACTGATTAAAATTAAGGAGATATTTAATATGAATTTTTTAGAATCTGCGATCGCACCAGTCAATATTATGGTAGATTATTAGAGTGGCATAGCGATTTTGTGAATCATTACAGTATCGAATTAAAGGATCAATTAATTTTGCTTACCGACTTAAACACTAATTGATTTTCTTAGGTAGTTTCGTAAATTTACAGTAATTTTCATTTCCTTAAACCACACTTTAGATTTTCGCTAAGAGTTTCGGGATTGCTGATTTAAGGAATGAATCTCGTTTTTAAGTAATCACCCCATCCCCTCATCACCCCATCCCCTCATCACCTCATCCCCTCATCACCCTATCATCCCGAATCATACCCTAATCCAGCAACGCCAGAATTTCTTTATGCCTTTGCGCATCGAGGCGAGAAAAAATGTGGCTTATTCATCAAATCTCCATTACGCTAATAGATAAATTCGTCTTACCTTCTTCTTTCTTGTAGTTTTTTATAAACATCACGGAGGTTGACTTCATGATAAGCCAACGCAACTAAAGTGTGATAGAACAAATCTGCTACTTCTGCCGCAATTTCTGTGGGGTTATTGTCTTTACAAGCCATGACAACTTCTGCGCCTTCCTCTCCTATTTTTTTCAGGATTTTATTATCACCCCCCTCATATAATTTACAGGTATATGAGCCTTCTACGGGGTGTTCTTTGCGATCGCAGATTATCTTAAATAATTCCGTTAAAGTATCCGCAGGAGGTGCGGATTTAGAGTGATCAATTTGATGAAAACAACTTCTCTCCCCAGTGTGACAAGCTACATCACCAATTTGTTCAATGGTTAACAAAAGGGCATCGCTATCGCAATCATAACGGATGGTTTTCACTTTTTGAATATGCCCAGAAGTAGCGCCTTTATGCCATAATTGTTGACGAGAGCGACTCCAATACCATGCTTCTCCTGTGTCGAGGGTTTTTTGGAGAGATTCTTTATTCATCCATGCCATCATTAACACCGTACCATCGAGATAGTCTTGAGTGATAGCGGGGACTAATCCTTGCTCATTATATTGAATTTTATCCAAAGGAATTGATTGACTGAGGGGTATTGAAGGATTAATAGACATTTGAGAATTACTACTGACAGATTAACTATGATTGGGTTTATCTCATCATATCAGTATTGGGCAAATTTTTCCTTTTTTACCTACTTTTTGGTCTGGTAATCATGGTTAGTGTTATACTTACTAGTTGGACTTTAAGCATTGATGATGAGTATTAGAGCAAGAAAACAGTTTGGACAGCATTGGTTAAAAAGTCACACTGCCTTAGATAAAATTATCCATACTGCACAGTTAAAAGAGTGCGATCGCATCTTAGAAATAGGGCCGGGTACAGGGGTGTTAACCAAGAGATTATTGTCTTTGGTGGATAAATTATTGGCAATAGAAATCGATCGAGATTTGTGTAAAAAGTTGGTTAATGACTATGGTAAAGTTGATAATTTTCTCTTACTAGAAGGAGATTTTTTAGAGTTAAATTTACCCGAAATATTAAAACCTTTTCCTGATTTTTTTGCTTATAATAAAGTCGTTGCTAATATCCCCTATAATATCACAGGTCCTATCATTGAGAAACTATTAGGTACGATTAGTAAACCCGCAGAAAAACAATTAGAATCCATTGTTTTACTAATTCAAAAAGAAGTGGGCGATCGCCTCTGTGCAGAACCAAATAACAAAGTATATGGAGCATTAACCCTTAAGGTGCAATACTTAGCAGATTGTGAGATAGTCTGTTTAGTTCCTGCTAAAGACTTTTATCCCGTGCCAAAAGTTGATTCTGTGGTAGTAAAAATAACACCTAGAAAATTAGACAATCCAGCCAATAATCCCTCATTTTTGGACAGTTTAATTAAACTAGGTTTTGCCAGTAGAAGAAAGATGCTCAAAAATAATTTAAAATCAGTTATAGACTCTGAAAAATTGCATGATATTTTAATTAAAATGAATCTCAATCCTCAAGCCCGTGCTGAAAATTTAAACCTTGAAGAATGGATTAATTTAAGCAATTATTTAGGAGATATGATGAACCTAAATCAATTGTATCACAATCAGGTTTGAGTTATGAGCTGATGTTACGCAAAAAGATAATTAATTGTCGATGGGAGGTAGCAGGTGGTGCATTGAGTGTAGTTTAAGTATAGTAAGTTAAAAACATCCATAACTATTTTCGTGGCTTAAGGCAAGAATAATCGTATTTTTTGCACAATGGCTTTAAATTATACTTAGCAAGGGCATAACTTGATATTACATACTCATTATGTTAGGATAG
>CAYPDC010000230.1:0-2466 GCA_964409355.1 uncultured Cyanobacterium sp. | reverse complement strand
GTAGTTATGACAAATTATTAGAAAATAATTGCTATAAACCTTATAAAATAAGGAATAAATTATAGCAAAAATATAATTTTTATAAATTAACAGTTTTATTTCACCTGAAACCTGACACCTTTTCCTAACCAACAATTTACATATTCAAAGTAAGAGAGCCAAAGTTTATAATTTATTATTAAAAATTCACTTTTCCCTGTTCCCTGTGATTATCAACCGTGATTCGACTTCGCTCATCAACCGCAAGATGCCCTACCCTAACCAGTAATTTACATACTTAAAGCAGGAGAGCCATTCTTAATATTTAATTCTTAATCACGCTTCCTGCCATCCTAGAGAATTGACTTTCTCTTGTTGGTTTTTCACGAAATCATAATAATCATGTAATAGTTGCGACATTAATTTGTTTTTGATTCTGGTTAAAACTCCCTTTAATAAACTATTACCAGTAGTCTGTAATAGGGGTTTAGGAGTTAACCAGAGGGGAGGGGGTAAATCGACGGTAACGGTTAAATTTGCCTTTCCTTGTAAATATACTTTGCCTTCTATTTCCGTTGGGGTTAATTTGCCTTTTAGTTGCAGAGAAAAACGACGATTCAGGTATTCTATGCCTTTGATTTCACAAGAAACAGAGTTAACATAAACGTTTCCCGATGCACCAGACCAAACTTTTAATACTGCTGTCGGTTGAAAGTGATACATTTCTAAAAAATTTAAAGGGTACATTTCCAGACGATAACAGTCATCTTTTAAGGGAGTCATCAATTTTCGCTCTGCGATCGCCCTCACTAATCTCGAAGGTTGTCTGAGATAGTGTTGAATGGGTATAGTTTGTTGTTGTACTTCTATTTTTACGGTTTCTTCGGCTTGAAAACAAATTTGCATTTTTTATTTATGTAAAGATATTAAAGTTTTTTCTTAATGTTACTTAATATAACTTAAAATTAAACACTGTGGATCACCGAATAAGATTTAATTCTTATGGTGAGTAATTAGGTCTTGGTGTCCTATTTTACATCGAAGGGATATTCTGGACTCACAAAAAGCTTGTTTTGGTTTAAACTATCTATCTAACCGAGAAATTACTGTAATTATTTCCTTAATTTACTTAAAATTGAGATTATTCTGTCCATATTTTGTAGAAGTAGAATTGAATGCACATTGCTTGGCTTGGAAAAAAAACTCCTTTTTGTGGCAACGTTACCTATAGTAAAGAAATCACCAATTCTCTTTTAAAAAGAGGTTATAAAGTGAGTTTTCTTCATTTTAGTCAAGATAATGATGATTTTGAGCAGGATCACTATTTGGCGGAAGTTAGTCTTCCTTTTCTCTATAAATCTCAAATCTACACTATTCCCGCTCCTAAGTCTAGTAGAATTTTATTGCGATCGCTCCGTGAATTACAACCAGATTTTGTTCATGCGTCTTTAACGTTATCGCCTTTGGATTTTACCCTTCCTGAAATTTGTCAAAAGTTGAATATTCCTTTAGTAGCAACCTTTCATCCTCCTTTTGATAGTCGGTTAAGAAATCTCAAATCTAGCACCCAATATTTAACTTATCAACTATACGCTCCTTTTTTAGCAAAATATGATCAAACTATTGTGTTTTCAGAATTACAGAGGGATTTATTGGTTAAATTAGGTGTGCCGAAGAAAAAATTGGCAATTATTCCTAATGGGGTGGACACTGAAAAATATATTCCTGCTAAGTCTTATTTTAAGCAACAGTATCCTCAAGATTTACTTTTTGTCTATCAGGGAAGGATTGCCATGGAAAAAAATGTCGAGTCTTTACTCAAGGCTTGGAAACATTTGGATATTAGTCAACAGGCAAAACTAATCATCATTGGTGATGGTCCTTTAACTGCTAATCTTAAACCATTATATAATAAGGACGACGGCATTATCTGGTTAGGTGCGATCGTCGATGAGGATAAACGGATCGATATTTTACGAGGCTGTGATGTGTTTATTTTACCCTCTTTAGTGGAAGGCTTATCTTTGTCATTGTTAGAAGGAATGAGTTGCGGTTTAGCTTGTATTGCAACGGATGCGGGGGCAGATGGAGAGGTATTAGCTAATGCGGGTATTGTCATCTCAACCCAAGATGTCAGCACCCAATTAAAAACCATTTTACCTCTATTTTGCCATCATCCTGAGTTAAGTTATTTATTAGGTCAAAAAGCAAGAAAAAGAGTCTTAGAAAAATATACTCTTAGTGACAATGTAACTAAGTTAGAGGGTTTGTACTCAGATTTACTCCTTAAACGGGTGGGAGTCAGATGAGTTGGGAGTTTTGAAGTTAAATTGATTAATTCTTAATTCTTAATTGTCAATTATTAACTGACGTTACGCACTTATTCATGTGTTAAGTTTTAGTAGGTTTCAGGTTTCAGATTTCAGGTTTTTTGTATCAGCTCAATAATTAGTGGTTTGTGGAAAAAAAGAAAAAAGTTCACAATAT
>CAYPDC010000229.1:0-2473 GCA_964409355.1 uncultured Cyanobacterium sp. | reverse complement strand
TTGGTTTGTGCTATCGCTAACCCAACCTACAAAAAATGATGAATTAATTAAAATAAGTTCAAGTCGGTGACTGCACCTAAACTACTGGATGAGACTAATTTGGCGTATTTGCCTAATACCCCTCTAGTATAATTAGGTTGACGAGGTTGCCAATTTTGACGGCGTTTCTCTAATTCTTCGTCAGAAATGTTGATTTGCAGTAATTTTTGGTGCGCATCGATGGTGATGCGATCGCCCTCTTCTACTAAGGCAATATTACCACCAACGGCGGCTTCAGGAGCAACGTGTCCCACTACCATACCATAAGTACCCCCTGAAAAACGTCCATCGGTAATTAAACCGACTTTATCCCCTAATCCTGCACCAATAATAGCGGAGGTAGGTGCTAACATTTCGCGCATACCCGGTCCTCCCACTGGTCCTTCATAGCGTACAATGACTATATCTCCTGCTTGGATTTTTCCTGCTAAAATCGCATCTAAGCATTCTTCTTCGGATTCAAATACTCTTGCAGGTCCAGTGATTACAGGGTTTTTCACACCACTAATTTTCGCCACAGCACCTTCGGAGGCTAAGTTACCTTTTAAGATGGCTAAATGCCCTTCTTTATACAAGGGATTACCCCATTGACGGATTACGTCTTGGTTTTCGGGAGGATTTTCGGGAATGTCTGCTAATACTTCCGCTATGGTTTGCCCTGAAATGGTTAATGGGTCTGGGTGAATTAAGCCATTGACTAATAACATTTTCATCACTTGAGGAATTCCTCCCGCTTTATGTAAATCAACGGTAACATAACGTCCTGATGGTTTTAAGTCACAAATAACAGGTACTTTTTGACGAATAGCCTCAAAGTCATCGAGAGTCAAAGGCACACCAATAGTATTAGCAATAGCTAACAAGTGTAAAACGGAGTTGGTTGAACCCCCCACTGCCATGATAACTGCGATCGCATTTTCAAAGGCTTTACGGGTGAGGATGTCACGGGGTAAAATTTGTTTGCGGATGGCTTCTACTAAAACTTTGGCGGATTTGCCTGTACTTTCTAGCTTCTCTTGATCTTCGGCGGCCATGGTGGAAGAATAGGGTAAACTAATGCCCATCGCCTCAAAAGCGGAAGACATGGTATTAGCTGTAAACATTCCACCACAAGAACCTACCCCCGGACAAGCCTTTTTCTCAATGGCAAGTAATTCCTCGTCATCAATTTTTCCTGCACTATATTGCCCTACAGCCTCAAAGGCACTGACAACTGTTAAATCTTTCCCGTTGTGATGCCCCGGTTTAATTGTACCACCATAGACAAAAATGGCTGGAATATTCATCCGTGCGATGGCAATCATCGCCCCCGGCATATTTTTATCACAACCACCAATAGCAATTACCGCATCCATACTTTCACCAGTACAAGCAGTTTCGATCGAATCTGCAATCACATCCCTAGAGACTAAAGAATATTTCATTCCTTCTGTACCCATAGAGATACCATCACTGATGGTAATAGTACCAAACATTTGAGGCATTGCTCCTGCTTGACGTAAACTCGCTTCTGCCTTTAAAGCCAAGTCATTTAAGCCCATATTGCAGGGGGTGATGGTACTAAATCCATTGGCAATACCGACAATAGGCTTGTTAAAATCATCATCTCCAAAACCCACCGCCCTTAACATCGCACGGTTAGGGGTTCTTTGTACTCCTTGAGTAATTGTTTTACTTTTTAAATTCTCGCTCATGTCGTTCTCAATTTGAATCTTAATTACTATTTTGTCATGAAACGGAAAGAATATTAACTTGACCTAAATTCAATATAAATAAAATTTTCGGTGCGGTGGATTTTCGACTAATAATCCCACAGAAGGTTTGATAAATTAGCAAAAGCCTTCCCACGATGGCTTAATTGTCGTTTCAACTCTGGTGGCATTTGGGCAAAAGTTTGTCCTACTTCTGGCACATAAAATACTGGATCATAGCCAAAACCCCCTTCTCCTTTTTCTTCTGTAAGTATTTCCCCCTGACAAATACCTTCGGTTTCAATGACGATTTCTCCTTGAGGATTGGAAACTGCGATCGCACAGACAAATTGAGCGGATCTATCTTCAAAAGGTTCTAATTCCCTTAATAGTCGTGCAATTCTTTCTGCATCTGTTTTTCCATAACGAGCGGAATAAATACCGGGTTGTCCATTTAACGCTGTTACTTCTAACCCAGAGTCATCGGCGATCGACCATTCTGAGAGGGCTAGAGCAGTGTGAGAAGCCTTTAAACGAGCATTTTCGGCAAAAGTGACTCCCGTTTCCTCTACGTCTAATTCAGGGGGTTTTAAAGCCAATTCGATCGCACAATCCATAAGGTGATCCTGCATTTCTTTCAATTTTCCAGCGTTACTGGTAGCTACTACTAATTTTTTCATCTAAATTTATGGCTCTCTTACTTTGAGTATGTAAATTATTGGTTAGGAAAAGGTGTCAGGTTT
>CAYPDC010000228.1:0-2491 GCA_964409355.1 uncultured Cyanobacterium sp. | reverse complement strand
TAATAAATTAAAATATTTATTAAAGGCGATCACCATTAATCAGTTGTGAGAAATAAAAGCATCATAATCAACACCTCCTAAAACTAACGATTAGACTAAACACCTTGATTTATAAACACTTCTCCGCGACTCGACGACTCCTACCTTCATGATAATCTCACAACTCAAATAGGAGCGCTATATCTCCTATTTGCCATTCTAAAATTCCTTACTTTTTACATCTATAATTTTGTTTTCCTCTCCTATGACCATTTTTTATAATCTCATTACCATTACATTTAGGACAATTAATTTTCATTTTTACCTAGGGCGATGCCGAAGGCACAGGCTTCGTCTGCCCGCTACTTATGAAATTTTCAGTCACGTTATAAATCATCTCACAATGATGCAACGCCGACAATTTTATATCGAATTAAGGTCAATTGAGATACACTAAGAATAATAAGAGTAGGAAAAAGAAAATATGAAAGCTACCAACGAAATTATAATCATTGGTGGAGGAATTATTGGACTGGCCATCGCCGTTGAGTTAAAATTAAGGGGAATCGGTGTCACTATCCTCAGCCGTAACTATCAACAAGCCGCTACTAATGCCGCCGCAGGAATGTTAGCCCCAAGAGCCGAACAGTTGCCTAAAGGTGATATGCTTGATTTAGCTTTGGGCAGTCTTGCCCTTTATCCCGAATGGATTGGTAAATTAGAGCAAATTAGCGGAAAAGATACGGATTTTAACCCCTGTGGTATCATTGCCCCAGTGTATCAACTTCCCACAAACATTGAGCAGGATTATCATAGTATTTGGTTAGATAAAGATACCCTCGCACATTATCAACCTAACTTGAGTGAAGATATTGTCGGCGGTTGGTGGTATCCCGAAGAAGGACAAGTCGATCCCCGTCTTTTAGGTAGAATGTTATTAGAGGTTGCCCTATCCCTCGGTGTGGACATCAAAGAAGGAGTAGAGGCGATCGCATTTAGTCGAGAACATGGTAAAATCAAGAATGTTTTAACTAAATCTGGCATCTTTTCCGCCGATATTTATATCCTTGCAGGAGGGGCATGGAGTGGCAAACTCAACCCCTTGCCTGTAAAACCCATCAAAGGAGAGATGTTAAGCCTGAAAATGCCCTCAGAAAAGCCCTTAGAGAAAGTTATTTTTGGGGATAGCACCTATCTAGTACCAAAACAAGACGGAAGACTAATCGTTGGTGCAACGGTGGAAGATAAAGGATGGCATGAAGGAAATACAGCACAGGGTATCAATGAACTATTAAACCGTGCGATCGCACTTTATCCTCCCTTAGCGCATTGGCAGTTATTAGAAACATGGTATGGTTATCGCCCCGGCACACCCGACGAAAACCCCATTTTTGGTTATGGAGATGCAGATAATCTCATTTTAGCCACAGGGCATTATCGCAACGGTATTTTACTCGCACCCATTACCGCTAAACTAATTAGTAACTTAGTCAGTGATAAAATTACCGAACCTTTAATTAAACCCTTTACTTATCAACGTTTTCAGCAAAAATTAACCCCCTCCCATTCTCCCATGATGAACTATCCCACCCCCATTAATAACAGCAAAATGATTTCTACTCCTGATTTTAGCCATAATGATGATGCTTTAGTCATTGCAGGACACAAATTCAATTCTCGCTTGATGACAGGCACAGGCAAATATCAAACTACTGTTTTAATGCAACAAAGCGTCATTGCCAGTGGTTGTGACATTGTCACCGTTGCCGTGAGACGAGTACAAACTAACGCACCAGGCCATGAAGGATTAGCCGAAGCGCTAGACTGGAATCGCATCTGGATGTTACCCAATACCGCAGGATGTACCAATGCAGAGGAAGCCATTAGGGTTGCCCGTTTAGGTAGAGAAATGGCAAAATTATTAGGGCAGGAAGATAATAATTTCGTCAAACTAGAGGTTATCCCCGATTCTAAGTATTTATTACCAGATCCCATCGGCACATTACAAGCGGCGGAACAATTAGTGAAAGAAGGGTTTGCCGTGTTACCCTATATTAATGCAGATCCTTTGTTATGTAAACGATTAGAGGAAGTTGGCTGTGCGACAGTGATGCCTTTAGGCTCTCCCATTGGCTCAGGGCAAGGTATTAAAAACCTAGAAAATATTAAGATTATCATTGAGCAGTCTAATGTTCCCGTTGTAATCGATGCAGGAATTGGCAGCCCTAGTGAAGCCTGTTTAGGCATGGAAATTGGGGCGGATGCTTTATTAATCAACAGCGCGATCGCACTCGCTCAAAATCCTGTTAAAATGGCAAAAGCCATGGGATTAGCCACCGAAGCAGGAAGGATGGCCTATCAAGCAGGGCGTATTCCCGTAAAAAGCTATGCCAATGCTAGTTCGCCTTTAACGGGTGTTATCAATTAACAACCCCAATTTGATATTAATTTACTGACGTTACCAAAAATCTGTGGGTCTAAAGCCCCGCCCTTTAGGGCGTTAGGGGCGAAA
>CAYPDC010000227.1:0-2493 GCA_964409355.1 uncultured Cyanobacterium sp. | reverse complement strand
TTTCCGAAACTATCAATGTATGCTTCTTTCTCATGAATCATTCCTGATTGCTATAGTTGGAATATTACCCATGATCCCTTAATCTTAAAGTTTGGAAAATATGACCAAATTCAAGTAGATTTGGGGGCAGAAAAAATATTAGGTGCTGAAAAAGATAACCTAAAAATAGCAGTGGAAATTAAAAGTTTTTTAAGTGATTCTGCTATCTCTGATTTTCATGGGGCGTTAGGGCAATTTCTTAATTATCATTTTGTTTTAGAACAAACAGAGCCTGAAAGAATACTTTTTTTAGCTATTCCTATTTATGCTTATGAGTCTTTTTTTCAGCGAGATTTACCCCAAGCTATTATTAATCGTTATAATCTAAAATTAATAGTCTATGATCCTATTGAGGGGGTTATTAGTCAATGGATAAATTAACTAAATATCGTCAAATAATTTGTGATTTTTTAAGCCAACAAGCTAAAATAATTCCTCTGGGAAAAACTATCGAGTCGGAAACTATTTTTGATGAAAAGTGCGATCGCTATTTATTATTATACTTGGGTTGGGATGGACAAAAAAGAATTTACTCAGTGTTATTACACTTAGAAATAAGAGAAGAAAAAATCTGGATTCAAGAAAATAATACTGATATTTTAGTAGCGGAAATTTTATTAGAAGAAGGAGTAAAAAGAGAGGATATTATCTTAGGTTTAAAACCTGCTTTTGTTAGAGAATATACGGGCTTTGGAGTAGCTTAAATTTAATATTATCAAGTTATGTAAAAATGCTATAATATATAAAGATTAATTAAAACAACTTTATGAAATTTGATTATAATATTTTGTAAAAAATTGTGAATAGGGGAAATATTCAATGTTAGAGTTACAAATTAAGTCGGATTCTTCTGATATAGAAATTGAGCAAAGTTTCATAAAAAATGCCATTGATGCTGAAGTTAAAAATTTGCAAAGGGCTATTTTAAAAACGGAGCATTTATTAAAACAATTTGAGGAAAAATATCAGGTATCATCAGAGTTTTTTTTAGATAACTATACCGCCGAAGATTTAGAAGGAAGAGATGATGAGTATATTAGTTGGTTAGGAGAGATTAAAACTAAGGAAAGGTTAATTTACTCTTTAAAAAAGTTACAGCAAATTAACTATGTTATTAAGTGATTATCAGTTTAATTTACAAACTATTATTCAAAAATATGTAGCGAACAGGATTATATTATCTTTTACTTTTTCTGTTGA
This sequence comes from uncultured Cyanobacterium sp., assembly GCA_964409355.1. Classification (GTDB taxonomy): domain Bacteria; phylum Cyanobacteriota; class Cyanobacteriia; order Cyanobacteriales; family Cyanobacteriaceae; genus PCC-10605. Next base: position 1,254 of record CAYPDC010000227.1, on the reverse strand, counting down.
TAATAGATCTATAATAAGTTGTTTTTCTATAGCTGGTACTTGCGGTTTAGCTTGTTTAGCAGGTGTTCTCATCCACATTTTTTTATTTTTTCTAGCCATAATTTTTTCTGATGATTGTTAATTAAATCTCTAGTCATAATTATTAGTGATAATCGATTTTTTCTACATCAAAGATTGTACTATTTTCCCATAGGATTGTTAAATCATTTTTTAACTCATTAATTTTTTTAGTTAATATTTAAAGGAGTAATTAAGTTTAATTGTTCTCCTAATTTGCGTTTTGCTTCCATGATTTGATAACTATTTTGTAGCCTTAAAAAATAACCTTCGGAAAGTCCAAAAAAACGGCATAGGCACAAATCTGTATCGGCGGTGATACTTCTTTCTCCTTTCACTATGGCATGAATGCGATTGGGATGCACATTAATGGCACGTGCGAGGGCGTTTTGACTGATGTTTAATTCGTCTAAAAATTCGTGTTTGAGGATGTCTCCTGCATGGGGATTTTTAATTAATTCTATAGTCATAATTATTAGTGATTAGAAAATATTTTTGTCATAATTTTAGTAAACTTCATCATGAGTGCCAATATCTAATAAAATAATTATTTGTTCTTTATTATTGTCATCAATAGAAAGGGAAAAAACTATACGGCAATCATAACCACAGGAACAAGATAATAAGCCTGATAAATTACCAGATAATTTATGTGTACATAATTTTGATGAAGTTAAATCAGTTGCCATAAGGTTTATTACTTCTTTAATTTTCATTTGTAATTTATTATTGTTACGGGTAAATTTTTTCAGAGATTTTTTAAATTTATTAGTAATAACAATTTTAGGCATTTTCTTGATCTGAATTACTTAAATATTCTTGTAAGTTATTAATAGCTTCTTCTGGGGTTAAGGGTTGATATTTACCTTGTTTAAATTCTTCTAAAGATATTTGGGCATCTTCTGCAATTTGTTGGCGACGATTTTCAATGATTCTTTGTTTAAGAATTTGGGCTAACATTTCTTTTTCCTCTAAAGAAAGTTCCATTACTTCATCTAATACTTGATCTAGTTTACTCATTTTTTTTACCTTCTATTTTTTATTAGTTTACTTTCAAATTAGGGAATTTATTTTAATTTTATACTTTAATTTTACCTGTGACTGCTTCGGCGATTAAGATTTGTTTGAACTCTTTTAATTTCTCTAGGAGTTACGCATTGACAAATTAACTTAAATATGTTGTTGAAAATAATCTGC
>CAYPDC010000226.1:0-2546 GCA_964409355.1 uncultured Cyanobacterium sp. | reverse complement strand
ATGATATAAAGTGTAATTATTTTCTAAAGCCATAACGGCGATGGCACAATCAATATTGCTACGAATAGTAATTCCTTGACTACGAAGTTCAAAATATAAACGGGCAGAGTTATCCCAAATGGAAGTATAATCAGGTTCAAGATAATTTTGCACAGCCAAATAAGAACTCATTTTTGCCCATTCAATCTCATCTTTACATCCCTGTAAAAGCTCCATCTTGCTAAAAATAGGAAGATAATAATTTCTTCCGTTAAGAATAGTATTAAGTTTTGCTGATTTTGCCTTAGACTTATCTCGAAGTACCTCAATCCAAATTGATGTATCAATCAATAACATAGCGATTTACTCTCACCATATCAGTATTAAAACCATCAATAAATTCAATTTCCCCTGCTAATTCTAAAATATCTTTACGAGAGTTATTTTTCACCAATTCTGCCAAAGCAAAATTAACCAAGTCTTTTTTTGTTCTCAATCCAGTAATAGCAAAACCTTCTTTAAGTAGTTGCTCATCTAAATCAATATTAGTTTTCATGATCTCAATTAATATACATAACTCTAGTATATAATTTTATCAACACTATATACAAACTTTATTGTCATTGGGAGGCACGAAGCAATCTCTGAGTTAGCTTCACTATCGATCTCTATGACAGTACAGTGCGATCGCGCAGTGCCGTTTCACGATCGTCATTACCAGACGGGAAACAATCTTTTATAATTAACCATATAAGTACATAAACGGTAAACTAAAAATAAAATCAGTTTCTCAAGGTTATGGATGCAATCACTTATACTCAAGCTCGAAAAAACTTTACTTCTGTAATGAATCAGGTTTGCGAAAATCATGCCCCAATTATCATTACCCGTCAATCGGAAAAACCAGTAGTAATGATGTCTCTTGAAGATTATAGTGCGATCGAAGAGACATTATATTTATTACGGAGTCCAAAAAATGCCCAACGACTTTATAAAGCATTAGGAGAATTAAAACAAGGAAAATACGAAAGCTATGAATTAATCGAAGAGGAATAATAATCATGAAAATTTCCTTTTTAGAAGACGGTTGGCATGATTATTTATATTGGCAAAATCAAGATAAAAAAACATTAAAAAGAATTAATCAAATAATAAAAGATATAGAAAGAAACCCGTTTGATAGTATTGGCAAACCCGAACCCTTAAAGTTTGATTTTAGTGGATTGTGGTCAAGACGTATTAATCAAGAACATCGCTTAATTTATCAAGTATTAGACGATGAGATTATTATTATTCAGTGTCGTTATCATTATTAATAATAAAATCAATCTGAAGCAATCTCTTGAGAACTCGTCAAGATCAGATCGATCGTCATGACACCAGTACCTTTTTAATAAATATTTTTTACCAACAATAAAGGCTCTTCTACAGTAGTTATGACAAATTATTAGAAAATAATTGCTATAAACCTTATAAAATAAGGAAGGAATTTAACAAAAATATAATTTTTATAAATTAACAGTTTTATTTCACCCGAAACCTGAAACCTGACACCTTTTCCTAACCAACAATTTACATATTTTATCATCATTTATTTCTTCGGCTTTGATTCCATATCCTAATAGTTTTTCCACTGGTTTATCTCTAAAAAATTCGGGAAATAAATATAATGGTTGAGACATATATCCTAAAGCATTTAGGATTATTGCTTTGACAATTGTACCGGCACTTACTTTTTCTCTACTGTCGGTTTTGATTAAAGAATTAACAATATTTTCTATGTTTAAATCATCGATAATTCCAGCGATAAATTATAATAAATGTTACCGTTAGAAATATGCTGATGACAGCAGAGTTAATTAGGCTATTAAAAATTTTTCAAGAAGCAGAAGTTCCAGTGATTTCTTTTAAAGGACCAATACTAGCCCAATTAGCCTATGGAGATATTAGTTTCAGAATTTTTAGCGATTTAGACTTGCTGATTAAAGAATCTGATCTGGTTAAAGTGCATAATTTATTAACAAAAAAAATGTGATTATACTTCTTATGATTTTTTTTGACAATACATTAACCAAATTAGCCGAATTATATCATGAATTTCCTTATTGTAACAATAAAAAAAATATTTTAGTAGATTTACATTGGCATATTTTTAGACAAGGCTTTTCTTTTTCTCCTTCTGCAGAAATAATTTGGGAACAATTAGACCAAATTAAGTTAAATAATCAAGAAATAGAGACTCTTACTTTAGAAATTTTAATTATATTTTTGTGTATTCATAGTGCTAAACATGGTTGGACTGAACTATCTTTAATTTGTGAATTAGCTTATTTATTAAGCAAAAACCCTCAGATAAATTGGCAAAAAATAGAGTATTATTTTGGTAAATTTGGCACTAAAAGAATGGTTTTGATTAGTTTAAATTTAACTAAAATTTTTTATAATATACCATTAACAGAAGCTATAGCAGTCCTAAATGAGTCATGAGAGATTGATCCCCCCTAACCCCCCTTAAAAAGGGGGGAACTCACGTTAAGATTCTCACAAATGATTTAGGATCGCTATAT
>CAYPDC010000225.1:0-2614 GCA_964409355.1 uncultured Cyanobacterium sp. | reverse complement strand
ATTTGATGAGTTATGTTGAATAACAAAATGAACAATGAGAGGTTCGATCGCGCAGCGTGCCTTTGGCATCGATTTTGAACTATGATTAATTAAATAAAGTCAAATGTTTTTAAGTGTTAATTATGTCTTCATCAGGAGTTGTTTCTATACAAAATCCAAAGCCTTTTCTTAAATGGGTAGGGGGGAAAACACAGTTAATTAGTGAAATTGATCAATTAATTAATAAAATTGTTGATGAAAAACAGAATAAGTTTAGTTATATAGAACCATTTGTAGGAGGAGGAGCAATATTATTTCATATTTTAAATAAATTTAATAAAATAGAGAATATCGTTATTAATGATATTAATTATAACTTAGTTAATGCTTATCGAGAAATACAAACCAATCATTTAGAACTAATAGATTTATTATTTAATATAGAAACTAGATATTATCTGTTAAATACTGTCGAAGAAAAACAAAAATTTTATTTAGCAAACAGAGAAATTTTTAATTCTATTAATAATTACTCTACTGAAAAAGTAGCGTTGTTATTATTTTTGAATAAAACCTGTTTTAATGGGCTATATAGAGTTAATAAAAAAGGTAAGTTTAATGTTCCTTTTGGCAAATATAAAAAACCAAATATTTGTGATAAAGACAATTTAATATCCGTTCATCATTATCTCAACAAAGTAAAAATTTTGCAAGGAGATTTTCACAAAACTTTAAATTATGCCAAAAAAGATACTATTTTTTATTTAGATCCACCCTATAAACCTCTTAATTCAACATCATCTTTTACGTCATATTCAGAACAAATCTTTGATGATAATGAACAAATGAGATTGAAAGAATTTTGTGATGAAATTCATAGACAAGGAAATTATTTTATTCTTAGTAACTCTGATGTAAAAAATTATGATAACTCCAATAACTTTTTTGATGAACTTTATAAACAATATAATATAAAAAGAGTAAAAGCAAGAAGAAATATTAATTCAAAAGGAGATAAAAGAGGGGAAATTTTTGAACTTTTAATTACGAACTTTTAATTTATTTTTTTTATTATAATATAATTTTATGACTGAACAAGACATTACATCAAAAACTAAAGCATGGAAGGCTATTTTTGATAAATATAATATCTATAATCATGATTTTTCCTTCCCTTATTTTATAAGTGCAAAAAATATCAAATCAGCTACTAAACATTTTGATAAAACCGCAGAAAAAGAGGTGAGAATTATTTGTAAACAAGATACAAGAGAAAGTCGTCCAGATATATTTAAAGAATTAGGATTATTTTTATTACCTGTCAAAAATGGTGAATATGCTATTTTAAAAGGAGAGGGATATATCGATATACCCTTAATTAAGGAAACTTCGAAAACTTATAAATCTAGTCTTAATTTTAAGTTAGATACTTCTTTAATAGGAGATTCTGAAATGCAACATTTAGATTATGCTTATGCGTCTAGTTTAATTCGTCATTTTACGAAGGATGATAGTTTAGTTTTAACTATTAGAGGCAGAAAATATACTCCTAAATTTGAAATGATAGTTAATAAGAATAAGTTAATTATTGAAAGTGTACAAACCGAAGTTGATGCAGGATACGAGGGTGAAAAACAGGTAGTTTTAATAGAAGCAAAAAATATTAAAACTGATAATGTAATTATTAGACAACTTTATTTTCCTTTTCGTCAATGGCAATCACATACGAATAAAAAAGTAATAACTTTATTTTTTTCTAAGTCTAATAATATTTATTCTATTTGGAAATTTGAGTTTAAAAAACCTGAAAATTATAATAGTATTTTCTTAACAGATTCGGCAAAGTTTATTATTACATAATTGAGTGAGTTAAGTAAAAAAATGCTTAATTTATCATAATTTTTTCAGTTGAGTAGGTGCGATCATTTTCATATTATTAACTCTTATTACAAACTTTTAATTTTTCCTGAATTGCCCTTTCTATCTTAGTATCAAAATCAGTATCCCCAACCGTAGCAATTACCTTTCTGGGTTGATTATTTTTTCTTTCTAAATAGGCTTGTAAGGCTAATTGATTATCCCGATTTGCTAAAAAATATTCTCTTAATTCTTGATCTGACATAGTAGAATAATTGATGTTACCCATTAAATGACTTCTCCTATTGGTGTAATTTCAATTTCAATATTTGGCGTTGCATCTTCATGGGATGACGCATTAATGTATAACATAAGCGGAAGCTAGAAGACACAAGATATATTTTTTTGCAAACTTTTTGAAATCATCCCGCAATGATGCAACGCCCAATATTTTCTTCATCCCCTGCCAAAATAAACAAATTTTTTGTTCTTTCATCAATGCAAATAAGATGAATTGGTTGAAAAGCTCAATAAGTTAAATAGTAACATATTCGATAAAGACCTTCTAGTTGTTTATTGGTTGGCATTTATTTTTTATTGAAGTTGGATTATTTTTGACAATAATTTACTATTTTAAGCATATCGGTGGAGGGCGCTGAGATTTAAGTGTAATGGTGGAGGGCGCTGGGCTTGTGTATCGGGATTTATAGTAATTGAGATAGTTTATAATTTTGTGTTGACTGAATTAATAGAAAACTTAATGAGTGGTGTTAATTAC
>CAYPDC010000224.1:0-2628 GCA_964409355.1 uncultured Cyanobacterium sp. | reverse complement strand
AAAAAATTGACAGATGCGATCGCACCTATAACTTAATCATGTACTATATAAGGTTGCAAAAAAGTGCGGAATGTAGGTTCTATTACTGCTAGTTCTGCATCTACTAACCCCCTGAGCCATCTTTTACTTTCTTTTTGTCCAATACTCTTTTTGATTTTCTTTTCGTCTTTTTTGTTCTTTTTTGTGGGTTCTCTTGTCCAAATCTGTAAATCAGAAATTCCCAAGGGTACTCCCTCTGTACTGACCATCAGACTTGAATGTACTTTCAAGCCTCGAACATAATTTTGAGAGCAATTTTGTCCAAAACCCTTTTCCCAAGTTTTACTTCGATGATGAGTAAAGTTGAAGTCACTGGTATCTTGTATCATTAAAACCAGTTCTTCTTTTCCTGCTCGTTGTAAGGTTTTTTGTCCATGGCCTTCGATTATATCACTATAGTCAAATCGTTCTGATTTCCAAAAATCATAAGTAGCCTTAGTGTCACTCCACGTTTCACTAGCCTGTGGAATAGTTGCTGATGGTTGTTGGACGGCCTGTGCAACAATTTTGATTAGTCGTCGATTTAATCTTTGATCTGGTAATCCTGTGTCTTTCAATTCTTCTTCTGCCCATGAGTGCATTGACAATTACTCCTTTAATTTCAGTTTGCCCTTATGATTCAATTATCATAAGGGATTCAGAAGATAACGGTAAGGCATAGAATAGGTAATAGGTAATGGGTTTTTAGGTAATAGGTAATGGATAAAAACCATTGTCATCATCGCTTTATAAAATAATGATTTGGTTATAATAGTACAATTAAATGTACAATAAAGAAGATAACTATGGAAATAGTAAACGCTAGTACAGCTAGAGCGAATTTATTTGGTTTAGTAGAACAAGTGAACCAAGACCATTTACCAAGAGTGATTACCAGTAAAAGGGGAGATGCGGTTTTATTGTCTAAGGAGGATTGGGATAGCTTACAGGAAACCCTTTATTTGCAATCGATTTCAGGGTTAGTGGAATCTGTTAAACAAGCAGAATTAGAGGATGATTGGGTATCAGAAGATGAGTTTTTGAGGGCGTTGGATGAGGTGGAAAATTGAATTTAGTCGGAGGGTTTTAAAGGATGCTAAGAAGATAAAGTCGGCTAATCTTGACGGTAATCTGAAACAGTTATTAGAAACCTTAAAAGTCAATCCTTATCAACCTCCCTATGAAAAACTATCGGGAAATCTAAAAGGGTATTATTCAAGAAGAATAAATATTCAACATCGTCTTGTTTATGCCATTGATGAAGCCAATCAAGTAGTTAAAGTTGTTTCGGTTTGGTCACATTATGAGTAATAGGTAATATCATTTAATTATTCACTTATACATAAATAAAAAATGACAACAATTGAAATTGAAAAAGCAATTTTACAAATAACCACTTTACTAGAAAATGCAGCACAAGGGGAAGATATTATTATTACAAGGAATGATGAACCTTTTGTTAAATTAAGTTCTTTGAAACCAATTAAAAAACGTCTCCCTTTATTTGGTAGCGATAAGGATATTATTAGTATTAGTGATGATTTTGATGATCCTTTAAGTGATTTTGATGAGTACCAATAAATGATTTATCTTTTAGATACCCATAGTTTAATTTGGTTCTTTTCAGGGGATGAAAAGTTGAGTAATCAAGTTAGAGATTTGATGGAAAACGAGGCTAATATTAAGTTGATTAGTTTAGCTAGTATTTGGGAAATGGGGATTAAACAAAGTAAGGGGAAATTAACTTTAGCTTATCCTTTAGAGGAATATATTGAGAAAAAGATAGAGTTATCTGATTTTCAACTATTACCAATTAATTTAAAACATTTAGGTCAAATTACGAAACTTCCTTTTTATCATAATGATCCTTTTGATAGATTATTAATCGCCCAAGCAATAATTGAGAACGTTTCTATTGTAACTAAAGATAGTGCTTTTAATCAATATGAAATAGATATTATTTGGTAATAGGTAATGGGTAATAGGTAATGGGTAATGGGTTAAGATAGTGATGTTAATTAAGTTTTTTGATTATGGCAAATAATGAAATTAATATTCAGGAAAGAACTGAAAATTTTTCTATTCGTGTGATTAAAGCATATTGCCAATTAAACAAAAGAAATTTTGATGATGCTGGTAAAATACTATCTAAACAATTTTTAAGAAGTGGTACAAGTATTGGAGCTAATTGTGCTGAAGCTGTTTATGCACAATCTAAAAATGATTTTATTTCTAAATATTCTATTGCCTTAAAGGAAGCATCAGAAACTCTATATTGGATTAAAATAATGGTTAAATCTGAGTTGGTTTCTGAACAAAAATTTTCTCAAATGCAAGAAGAAATCATCGTAATTATAAAAATATTAACTGCTATTATAAATAAGTTAAAATCGGAAACAACTGAAAAAAACCAATCTCATAAACAATAACCTCTAACTTCTAACCTATTACCTAAAAACCCATTACCTATTACCTATTACCTATTACCTAAAAACCCATTACCTATTACCTAAAAACCCATTACCTATTACCTAAAAACCCATTACCCATTACCCATTACCTATTACCTAAAAACCCATTACCCATTACCCATTACCTATTACCTAAAAA
>CAYPDC010000223.1:0-2630 GCA_964409355.1 uncultured Cyanobacterium sp. | reverse complement strand
TTTCCGAAACTATCAATGTATGCTTCTTTCTCATGAATCATTCCTGATTGCTATAATATTTACAACGGTTGGGCTTGTCTTTTTGATTTAATTGATTCTCAATCACAAATTATCAGCTAGTTTCCATTTAATTCAAAATACTTGTGGAACTTATCCGTCACCTCAATCCAGTACGATCGCCCCTCCTCTTGTCGCCGTTTACGGATAAAACCAGATTCTACTAATTCATTAACGTGTTGATAGGCACTACTTCCCCTTAAATTGATTAAATCACTCTGAAGTATGGGGCTTTGAAGTGCGATCGCAGCCAAGGTTTTGAGGGTAGCAGTATTTAACTCTGCGGGTATTAGATTAGAAAGAAGAAATAGATATTCTGATTGTAATTGTAGGCTATAACCTTGATCCGTTTCAATAATTTCTAAGGCGCTATGACGATAGGCATAATCAGACATCAATTGAATGAGGGCAAGTTCCACTTCTTCGGTAGAATGATTAGTTAGAGTAACAATTTCTTGTAAGGTGGTAGGTTGGGCTTTGAGATATAAAATCGCTTCGATATGTTGACTTAAACTAGGGGAAAATATTTTCTGATCCATCGTTATCACTGGGAGGACTTGTCGTTCCATTTCGCAATTTGTCAAACATTATGTATATTAGACATCTCCAGAAATTATTTTTTACTGGCTCGTAGTAAGGGCTTAAGCCCTTAAAATGCCTATTATTCGAGACGTCTATTAAGTGGTGTATTCAGCGTTAATTTTTACATAATCATAACTGAGATCGCATCCCCATGCTTTACCGCTACCGCTACTATTACCCACAGAGACGGAAATTAAGACAGTATCATTTTTGAGATACTCCCCCTCAGAGGCTTGTTTGAGATAATTACTGGCGGAAGCACGATCGAAGTTTAGAGGTTGTCCTTTTTCCATTAAGAGAATATCCCCTAATTTAATCATTAAATCTTGCTGTTTAAAGGATACTCCCGCTCTACCTGCTGCTGCTGCTATTCTACCCCAATTGGGATCACGTCCAAAAATCGCAGATTTGACAAGGGATGAGCCGACAATGGTTTTAGCGATTTGACGGGCCGATGCTTCATCCTGTGCGCCTGTTACTTCCACTTCCACCAGACAAGTTGCACCCTCTCCATCCCGTGCGATGGCCTTTGCTAAATATTGACAGACTTCCGTGAGCATTGCCTCTAATTTCTGTCCATTTTCGTCTAAACTGGTAATGGTAGGAGTACGGGATTGACCGTTGGCTAAAGCGATTAGGCTATCATTGGTGCTAGTGTCACCGTCAACGGTAATCTGGTTAAAACTCTTATCCGCCGCCCGTTTTAACATCTGTTGCCATAGTTGAGTGGAAACCAAGCCATCACAGGTAATAAAACCCAACATGGTTGCCATATTAGGATGAATCATTCCCGAACCTTTAGCAATGCCCCCAATACGCACAGGGCGCCCATCGATGGTGGTTTCTAAGGCGATGGATTTAGTGACTAAATCGGTGGTGACAATGGCTTTAGCGGTAGCTTCTCCTCCATTTTCCGATAATTCACTCACTAATTTGGGAATTGCCTTTAACATGGCATCCATTTTGATTCTACGGCCAATTACCCCCGTAGAAGCGAGTAAAATACTATCCGCATCAATATTCAATTCTTTGGCTAAAGCCGAGGCACTATCTAAAGCATCCTGCCAACCTTGCTCTCCTGTGGCCGCATTTGCTTGTCCTGCATTACACAAAATTGCCCTCGCACTTGCCTTTTCTTGCAGTCTTTGACGACAATAATCCACACAAGCCGCTCGAACTTCAGATGTAGTAAATACTCCAGATGCGATCGCATCCGTTTCCGACCAAATTAACGCTAAATCAGGAGCATTAGAAGGTTTCAACCCTGCGGTAATGCCTGAAGACTTAAAGCCCTTAGGGGCGGTAATTCCCCCTTCAATCACTTTCCAATCTGACATAATTAGTTATTCGGGGTAATAAGTAATAATCAATGTGACACTCCTAACACTCCCCTAGGGGACAGTGGGATGCTCCTTCATTACACCTTCTTTTAATTATATCACCTGAGTGAGGAGTGAGGAGTTAAACTTGATAGATACTGCTCAAAAAATAGATAAAGAGTCAAGGTTATGTGTTAGAATGTTAACAAAAATTAACAAAATTTTTGATCAGAAATCATAAATTCAAAAAGGAGTATAAAATCATGAATCAACCTCAACCCACCAAAACCCCTAATGTAGAAGATCCTAAATTTGGTTTCAATGACTACGCTGAAAAATTAAATGGCAGAGCGGCAATGATCGGTTTTATTATTACTCTAGCCATTGAGTATTTTAGCGGACAAGGTTTATTAAGCTGGTTAGGGTTAAATTAATTAGGATCGGGAATTAGGAATTAAATAACTCATGACAAAAACTTCGCAAAGAGCATCGGTTGCTTTAGCTGTGGGATGTATGCTTCGACTACGCTCAGCACAAGTTGCGACACACGACTGGGTGAGTGAATGTTTTTTCTCAAATTAGTTGTCATCTTTAATTTTCTCATGTCTAAAATAGTTACGTCAGAATAAATAACGTAAAATGGGGAGCATCCCATTTTTGCATATAAACTAT
>CAYPDC010000222.1:0-2646 GCA_964409355.1 uncultured Cyanobacterium sp. | reverse complement strand
ATAGGTAATCTCTTTTTAGTATAATTTGCTCCCAGTCCGTTTTCATGTTCCCATAAACGTTTTTCTAAATTAAAGGTACTACCTGTATAAAAAGTACCATCATTACATTGAAGGATATATACATAAGCCATAGCAATACCACCATTCATCACGCTAACCATATCCATTGAGTTAACTTCACTTCGTTCATTGAGCTAACTTTGTTCATTGAGCGGAGTCGAAATGAAACCCACTATTTCGATCAAACTATTAATAATTACAAGACAATATTCGGGAAAAAATAACGTGCCGCCGCTAATATCAAAGCAATTATAATACCACCTGCGATCGAGCGAAAAACAAACTCTAAATTACCCAACCTCTTATCTACTCCCACAATTTTCTCATCCAATTTCGCCACATTTACTTTAACGGCGTTAACTTCATTGGATAAATGATCGAATTTGTCATCAAACTTTTTCTCTAAACCATCGAATTTGTCTTCTAACTTATCGATTTTAGTTTCTAATCGAGACAAAATATCAGCAATACTAACTTCTATTACTTGATTCATGATACACCTTCTTCTATTTTATTCTTATTAAGTATATCTTAACTTTTACGATCGCACCCTTCTCTATCTTGTCATTACAAAGCAATCTGTTAAACTCGATCGAACCTCCTTTGTAATTGTGATGAAAAGCTAATTTACAAGACAATAGTTTATTTATTCATAATGTGACCACATCATTAGTATTTTGACTCTTTTATTTTCATTATCAACCTCATAAACTAAACGGTGTTGAACATTAATTCTTATTGAATACATACCTGTTAAATCTCCCGTTAATTTTTCATAACTAGGATGACTTTGATAAGGATTTGATTTAAGTATGGTAATTAATTTTTCTACCTGTTTTTTCAGTCCTGATTTGCTAATTTTCTTCGCATCTTTTAACGCCCTTTTAGTTAATCTTATTTCCCACATTACCAGTCCAATTCCTCAAGGGGTTGACAATCTTCCCAATGGGTATTTTTTCCTTCAATTAAATCTTCTTTTACCTTCGGATTTGATAATAAATAAAGTGTTTCTTGAATACTGTTCCATTCTTCTACAGAGACTAAAACTATTTTTTTGTGATCGTCAATCGTCACCATCGTTGGTTGATTGGTTTCATTAACCCTATCAATTAAAGAAGCAAGAGTGGGATTAATTTCTTTAACAATAACATTGTTCATCTTTTTTCTAAACTCGATTACTTAGTCAATAATAATATCATCCAATTTTAGCTTATCCTAATCTATTTCTTTGGGTATGGTACAAAATCCAAATTTTGATGTTTCGATCGCACCCTTCCTTATCTTGTCATTACGAGGTACGAAGCAATCTGTCAAACAAGCTAGACAAAAACTTCAAAGGCAACTCCTTCTAATCTGAATTGAGGGAAATTGGCGAGAATATTGTTTTTCTCCTGTTCACCTACAAAGATATAAGCACCTGCTTCGCTTTGAAGACGATAAATATCAACTCCCAGATTTGCCTCTCCATCGAGGGCGTAAAATGCAATACCTTCTTCTCTAAATTGGGGAAAGTTTTGACGGATATTTTGACTTTCCCTTTCTTCTGCGTATAAGTACGAACCGGGTACTGCCATATTTTGGAAACGGTTAAACCTTGTCAATCGATCGTCCCCTTCCTTACTCACATTGAAAGCAAATCCTTCTTCCACAAAGTTCGGGTAATTAGCACGAACACTTTGATTTTCGGCTTCCCCTGCGTATAGATATGCTCCTGGGTTACTGCTATTTTGGAAACGGAATAAAGGATCATTGAATAATGTTTCAATGGGAACAGTAGGATCTGTAGGATTATTAGGGTCTGTAGGATTTGTAGGATCAGTCGGATTTATAGGATCTGTGGGTTCTGTAGGTAGGTTTTCCACTAAAATAGTTCGATCTGTGAACTGCAATTGTTCTATGCTGATCAAAGTATCAATATTTCTATCAACCTTTGTAGTAACGGTTATAATCTCATCTTCCATCTCTACAGAAAAATCAGCAAATTCACCATCATAAATCGCAGTGTCAAAACCTATTCCACCATTAAGGGTGTCATTGCCAAAGCCACCTTCGAGAAAATCATCCCCCCTGCCACTGTCGAGGGTGTCATCACCACCACCACCAATTAAGTTGTTATTTGCAGTAGTTCCTAGTAGGGTGTCATTACCAGATCCGCCAGTGACAGTACCAGTGAAGAAGTTTTGGCTTCCCACAGTTCTGCCGTCACTAACACGAATGGTACTACGGGTACTGGCTAAGTTCACTAATAAGTCACCAGTAAGACCTGATGCGTCAATGTCGTTGGTGGAGTTACGATCGCCCATCACCATGTTTATCGCATCTGTTAAGGTATCCTCAATCCCTGTGGGACCTGCGGTGATCTGAGCATCTGTAACAATTATTGTGGCATCGCCCGTGTAAGTATAAACTGCCATAGTATAGTTTTTAAACCCTTTGTTTTGTAAATGTTTTAAAAATATTCACCCTTGGTAAGAGGGGATTCCAATAATAATAATATTGAACCTTACCATTACGATCGAAATTTGCTTATTGAGCCAAGTTGTTCATTGAGCCAAGTTTGCTTATTGAGCCGACTTTGTTCATCGA
>CAYPDC010000221.1:0-2747 GCA_964409355.1 uncultured Cyanobacterium sp. | reverse complement strand
ATGGAGCAACTGATGCCGAGAAAAGTTCTATGATCTTTCGCCGTAGTTTGTATATCGCTCAAGATATGAAAGCGGGAGACATATTAACTGCTCAAAATCTGCGATCAGTGCGCCCTGGATTAGGATTAGCCCCGAAGTATTATGACCAAATTTTGGGGAAAAGTGTTAAGGAAGATACGAAAAAGGGAACTCCTGTTAGTTGGAATTTATTGGTATTAAACTTAACACTAAAGGTTATACTCGTAAGCTCATTTTTGGCATATAAAATGCAGATAATTTACACTTAAAATAAATTAATAGTAAATAATTCTATAAGCTGTTAAGCATTTAAATTGGTTTCTGGAGATGAGGCAACAGGCAACAGGCAATAGGCAACAATGGGAGTTATGATCTTTTTCAGCTAATTCCAAGAATACCCCATTTAAATGCGTCTTAGCTTATTTCTTGACAAGATTGTAGTTTTTAGAATATTTATTAAATTTAAAAGCAATGATTCAACAATACATTAAACGAGCAATTAATCAAGTAATACCTAAAAAGAAAGAAGATTTACATGGCTTTGAATACACAGTCACTGAATTAATTAATATGTATGAGGAGATTCAAAATGCTTTAGAATGGCATGGAGAAATATTATCTAATAAAATTTTAGAGTATAAAAAAAGTGATACGGTTTTTATATTAGGAAGTGGCCCTAGTATAAATTCTATATCAAAGACTGAATGGGAACATATTGCCCAAAAAGATTCAATTGGTTTTAATTACTGGTTAGCTCATGATTTTATTCCTACAATGTATATGTTCCAATTTACTAAATATGATAATTTGTTAGCTCTTTTGCGAGATAAACACTATCAATATAAAGAGATACCATTCATAATTAGAGGAAGCGGTTTAGCCAAGGGGGAATTAAAAAATAATAAGGAAAAACTGAATCTCTTTAAAAAAAATCCAGTTTACTATTTAAGAGAATATCCAATCCATTCAAAGTGTTCCCTTGATTTAAATTTACTTTATAAATATATGGATGCTTTAGGATATATGAAATATGGGGAAATAACCAGCTTTATTCCAAAGTGGCGATCTACTCTGGGATTACTTCTTATGCTTGCTTATCAAATGGGATATAAAAAAATCGTTTTATGTGGAATGGATATGTACAAAAAAGACCATTTTTGGGATTATTATCCATATAATAATATTAAGTATCAGTATTCTTTACCTGATGTTGGAAGCTCTAATATAAATTTATTTACAGATCATCAGTATTCAAAAAACACAGTACCAAAATATGTTTATTCACTAAGAGATTGGTTTTATAATAAAAACAGGGTAAAAGTTTTTGTAAACAATAAACATACAGTTTTATATCCAGAAATAGAGATTTACAACTATTATAGTAATTCTAACTGATTTGTGAAATCTAGATTTAAATATAGCAAAGAAATCAATCGCCAAAAATTCTAACTGATCCGAAATTGCTATGATATCAATAAAATGAAATAAAAACTGAGATTAAAAATAGGATTTAGAAATAATGTCTAAAAAAATATGTGTTGTTACTCCTTTTTCTTCCATAGGTGGAGCAGAAAAAATTGCTGTTAACCTTGCTAATTACTATCAAGAATTGGGTTATGAGATTACTTTAATTACATTTAGGGGGACTTGTTATTATATCCATCAAGTATCTAAAAACATTCAAATTATTCAACTAAAAGCACATAGAATTAGGTATATCTGTTTGAAGCTATTTATTATTATAAATAAGATTCAACCCGATTCAGTATTATCGGTTGTTCGTGATGCTAATATTTCGGTTGGGCTTGCTAGTTTTTTATACACTAAAAATGTGCGTATTGTTTTTCGTGAAGCAAACACACTCGATCAAGTTTATCAAATGAGATCAATTAAACAATTTTTCTATAAATTACTAATGCGTCTAACTTATTACAAGGCTGATTTAGTAATTGCTAATTCTGAAGATACGGCTAAGGATTTAATTAATTCTAATATTAGAGCCAAAAATATGATTGTAATAGGTAATCCAGTTTTGCCTAAAAATTATCAACAATTAGCCAATGCAAACCTTGATCATCAATGGCTAACAAATCCTGAATATAAAACTATTCTTACTATTGGTCGCTTACATTTTCAAAAGAATCATACTCTCACTATAAGAGCATTCTCAATAGTTAACAAGGCTATACAAAATTCACGTTTAGTGATTTTAGGCAGAGGGAAGGAAAAGGAAAGTTTAATTAGTCAAGCTATGGTCTTAGGTATTGAAGAGTATATAGATATTATTGAATTTCAATCAAATCCCTATCCTTTTTATAAGCACGCAGATGTATTTGTATTGTCTTCCCTTTGGGAGGGATTTGGAAATGTTATAGTAGAAGCCCTTGCTTGTGGAACTCAAGTGATAAGTACGGATTGTCCAGGTGGACCAAAAATGATTTTAGAAAATGGGAAATACGGCAGGCTTGTACCAGTTAATGATATTGAAGCTATGTCTAAAGAAATAATCAGTATTCTAACTAAACCAGATCATAATAACAAAAGTTTACGCATTAAGAGAGGACAAGAATTTTCTATTGAGAATTTAGGGTATAAATATCTTCATCATTTATTGGCAAATACTTAATATTCTACACTTTTAACATTTATGGCTAACATAATAGCAATATTTTTACCCAATGCCAACTATGGTGGCGCACAAAAAGTAATCATTAACTTGATTCAAGAAT
>CAYPDC010000220.1:0-2773 GCA_964409355.1 uncultured Cyanobacterium sp. | reverse complement strand
TCTAGCTTCCGCTTATGTTATACATTAATGCGTCATCCCATGAAGATGCAACGCCCGATTTCCCAATAAACTGCGGAGATAGTCGGCAACTTCGCTACTATAATAGGCGTGAGGCTCTCTTTCTGGTGACATAACAATTATTTCCCCTCGCAATAATTCTACTGCTTCACCCTCAAATATCCCACTATCAACGGCTTGGTGATAAGTTTCTGTCGTCCATTTATAGGCAGTTAAGGTCATAAAAAAATACTTTTATCTCTATAATACACTAAAATGATAAACACTTAAAACTCCATCTTCCCAAAACCAAACTTCTGGAATCCCGATACGTTGATATAAGTCAAGGGTATTAATTCCACCACTACTAACTACAACTTCAATCACTAAATCAGGGATCGCTTTTTTGTAATGGATATTATAGGATTGATCGGGTTCTTTTTTACCCCCCATTGTTTTATTCCCTATTGTCGTACTACCTCTCCCGTAAAAACGGATGCCTTTTACTCTCATGTAAGCCGTCAATAAAGCATCTATGATAAATTTTGTTTCTTCATGTTCTAAACTAAGATTCATTATTTGTAAAACCCCATCAAGATAAGTAAATCTTATACATCCTATTTCTTGAAAACTGGTTTCAATGGTTTCTAATTGATTCCATGTAACATCATAAATTAGCAATAAATTCTTACAAGTAATTGATTCGTCTAAGGTAGTAGTCATAACTGCAATGATCAATTAATACTAGGACCCGCCCTGTTCATCTTGACATTTTGGGTATTGCTGATTTAAGGTATCAATCTCTTTTTTAAGTCATAAGCAATAAGTAATCACCCCTTCCCCTCATCACCCTAATTGAGAAAAGAAGTGTTTATCGAAATTGGCTACAACATATCATATCTTTCCAAAGAAACGGTAATCTTCCAGCAAATTTGAAGTTAATATTACTAAAACCTTGAGAGTTTAATAACTCTGTTAAAGTGGCTACAGAAAAAAACTTAATATGTCCACCATCCCATAAAACTGTTAAATGTTGATCCCATTTTCCCATGACTGAAAGGGCTAAATTTTTCCAATAACCGTGATAAGGTGTGGTAATAATCAAATATCCATCAGGATTTAAACATTTTTTCCCAACTTTAGCTAATTCCTTCGGATAAAATAAATGTTCGATAACATCGATCGCAATTATAATATCAAACTTTTTACCCAATTTTTCGGGAGAAATATCATATATGCTTTCTTGAATAAACTGACAATGAGGGTAAGTTTCTTGTGCAAACTTAATCCCCGACGCAGAATCATCAACTCCTGTCACTTCATAACCAGCTTGAGCGATTATATTGCTAAAACTACCATTGCCACAACCAAGATCTAAAACACTAATTTTCTGACTATCCGTACTAGGGGGGGGGTGACATAGATAAATCATTTAACAAATCTAAAATGGGCTTTTTCAAATAGCCATGATGATGAGATTCTTGACTAGATTGATAAGAATATTCGTACTCTTGATATTGATTGGTCATGATAATAACAATGGTATTAATTTTTAAGAATTTGTTGATAAATTGAGATGAGATTATAAGCTATTTTATCCCATGTATAATGATTAAAGATAAATTCTCTAGCTCGATCGCGCCTTTCTTTTAATTCTTCAGGATTATTTAACGCTTTTTCTATAGCTGATGAAATAGAATTAATATCTAAATCAGTAACAAAACCTAAATCATTTTCCGCCACAATACTCGATAAAGCAACCCCTCTCGTAACAATGACAGGTAAACCAACCGCTAAGGCTTCCACAACCGCTATCCCAAAGTTTTCTGAATAGGAAGTTAAAGCAAATAAATCTGAACCTTGTAATAAAATATCCTTTAATTCTCCTTCTATAAAACCAGTCCAAATTACTTTTTCTGAGAGATTATTTAGTTTAATTAATTCTTTTATTTTTTGTTCATAATTATTCTCTCCACTACCAGCAATGATCAAGCGAAAATCTTGATTAATTGGACTTAAAGCACTGATTAATAGATCTAAACCTTTTTTTTCATGGATTCTTGATAAAAATAAAATAATTGGAATTTCAGGGGCTATTTGATAATAATTATGCAATTTTTCTTGAGAATTATCGATTATTTGAGGAAGATTTAAACCCAATGGTAAAACAAAACTTTTATATTTTAAATTAATTTCTTTCGCTTCTTCCTCCTCTTGTTTTGCTGTAAAATGAACTAAATTACTACCCTGTAAATTATCTTTTTCTATTAAATTAAAATAAACCTGTTTTTTTTGGGCTTTTTGAGCTAATGACCAACTACATAGTTGTCCTAATGGTCTCACAATATAAGGTACTTTGTGCCAACGAGCGATCGCCATTGCGATGGTAGAAGGATAAGAAAAAATAGCGTGAACATGAACTAAATCATAATCTTTAATATGCCTAATTAACCAGAGAGTTAAATCACTGGAAAAGGCAAATTCTCGAATACTATTAATAGGAGGAGAAAAGCGAGAAAAAAAAGTAATTGGTACTTCTTGATAATTTATTTTTTGATTGAGGGTGACATCCAATAAATTAGAACCATCATCATTAGTTGTAACTATTTCGACTTCAATGTCTTCCTTTATTAAGGCTTTTACCATTTCTAATACCGCCTTACTCGGGCCTCCTCTAACGGCAGAAACAGAAGGGATAACGTGAAGAATTTTCATCATTTATGTATTTTTTTTGTATGGTGATTTCTTTATGGGGACAATTTAATATTATGATAAT
>CAYPDC010000219.1:0-2939 GCA_964409355.1 uncultured Cyanobacterium sp. | reverse complement strand
CATCACCTCATCACCCTTTCATCATTTTTCTTATATCGAACTCAGATTTCATGGCAAACCGCCTAATCAGTAATTTTTAACCGAGGTGCAAGATCTGAATATAATATGTCTAATTCTTTCTGCATACTATTGACTACTAAATCATAACATTCCTGAACATAGGAGCGATCGCCGCTTACATCTTCACCATAACGGGGGAAATAAATAGGTTGACAAACTCTCGTTGTCATAGGTAAAGGTAAGGGAATATTGGGTAAAGGACCAAAAGCTAAACCCCAAGGTAATCCTAAGTATAGGGGAAAAACCTGCGGATCAATATCCAATGCCCAAGGAAATAACCCCCGTTTGTTTAATTCTTTCACCTGTTTATATAAATCTGCAATGACAAAGATCGTTTCGTGAGCGCCTTTAGCAATGAGGGGTACTATGGGTAAATGATACCTTAAAGCCAATTTAATAAAGCCTTTTCTTCCCATAAATTTGATTTTATTTCTTTCTGTATAAGGTCGAAATACATCTTCAGCACCACCGGGGTAAACTAAGATACTTGCCTTTTGTTCCAAAGCGGCGATCGCCATTTTCGGATTAGCACGGATTGCTCCAGTTTGAGCGGCTAAACGGGTTACACTGCTATAAGCAGTCCAAGCAATGGGGTGCATTAAGCCATAAGCAAGGCGTTGAGTACCAAAACGACGAAACCAATCATACATCATCATCACCATGTCAGGGGCAGCCAAACCGCCATTGTGAGATCCTACCAACAAAACTTGACCATCAGGAATATTTTCCCAACCGCTTGTTTCGACTCGGAAATAGTATTGGTAAAGAAAACCCCAGAGAGGCATTAATTGTTCGATAATTTCTGGATCTCTTTCCGTTAATGACCAACCTGAATATTTATTTAAGCTAGTTTGCATTTAAGCTAGTTTGCATTTAAGTAAAAGTAGTGAAGCTAGGAAACAGCACTTTATCTCTATTTTACTTGAATTGGGATATTTTACTGCTACTCATTACTCGTTACCCAAATTAAATCATTGCTTTGAGGAAAAAATGAGGCAACGCTAACATTCTACGCCAACGATGAGGCTCTTGATAAAGACGATATAACCATTCTAAATGATTATCGCAGAAAAATTTCGGGGCTCTTTCTTTTACTCCACTCCAAATATCAAAACTACCTCCAACCCCGATCCAAACTGCATTCGGTGCTAAATGACGATGATTCATTATCCATAATTCTTGACGAGGCACTCCTAAACCGACTAAAATTAGTTTCGGTTGTATTTCTTTAATAGTTTGACACCAATTGTCTAATTCTTCTTGTGATAAGTAACCGTGATTGTAGATAATATGGGCATTAGGAACTTTTTTCTGCCATGCTTGAGCGGCTTTTTCACTGACTCCGGGGGCACCGCCATAGAAACATATCGGGTATGCTTCCCCCCTCTTCCCAATTTTTTCGATCAATGAGGTGGCTAATTCTATTCCTGCGATCCTCTGTTGATCTTGTCCTCTACGTTTCAAATAGAATATCACCCCCGATCCATCGGGTACAACTAAATCAGCTTTTCTGATGGCGGCGGCTAGTTCGTGGTTTTTTTGTGCCATCATTGCCATTTCTGAATTCATGGTGACAACATGAGTCGATTTATTCTTCTCGATGAGATCTATTAACAATTCTTCATAATTATTGCTCAAGTGTACTGGTAAATCTAGCACAGGAAAAGTTTTCATCATGATAGCAACTCAATTTTTTTTATCTTCGGCATTGTAATTCTAGGTGCGATCGCCCTTTACAGTTTCTTACTATAGCACAATACAGCCTGAGTTTGAAGTTAAACTTAAGAGATATATAGAAAAAAAGTATAATAAAGAATTTATATACCCATTAAAAAGGCAACATCCCAATACCCAAAATCAAGCCCCTGGAAAAGAAAAAGTTTATTATGGTATTAACAAAAAGTCCAGCGAGTGAAGCAATAGCAAGGTTGATAGAATTAGCCCAAACAGGAGAAATTGATCCCTGGGATGTTAAAGTGATTGAGATTATCGATCGCTTCTTAGTCGAATTAGGAATCAATGACAGTGAAAACCTATCCCTACAAGAAACCGATTTATCCCAATCAGGACAAGTAATGCTATGGGCATCAAAATTAGTATTATTAAAAGCGGAAACCCTTGCCCAAATCAACGAGTTAAATCAAGAAAACGAAGAATTAGACAACAGCGACATAGAAGATAACTCCGAATTAGAAACAAGACGCTATAACATCAGAGAATTAGATAAACGGCTCAAAAGAAGAACATCTGCACTACCTACAACCAAAAGAAAAGTAACCCTAGGAGAATTTATCGCTCAACTTCAGGCAATAGAAGAAGAAATACAAGGGAAAAACAAAACCATCAACCACGATTTGCCCTTAAATAAAACTAAAAAAGGCTATACCCGTAAACAAGCTCTTAAAACCATCACCGATTTAGCCCATAACGAAAATTTAACCGAATTAGCGGAACAAATCAATCATTTCCTCAGAGATAATCTAATTACCGTTAACGAGAGTAAAATCAAATTAGAACAATTAATAAACCATTGGCAAAGCCATAAACAAGAGACAAAATCAGATAAAGTCGGAGTTTTTTGGGCATTATTACTACTATCTTCTCAATCAAAAGTGGAATTACACCAAGAAGAATTTTATCAAGACATTGACATCCAAATTATCGCTGAAGTTTAGTAACTGAAGTTACGCAGTCACCCAGTTTTAAGCAAATGTGATCCCATTGTAGCTTCTTAAAGTGCCTTGTCGTAACTACAATATTTTACTCCAGTGCTTCCATCTTTGTTTGTAAAGATTTGCTGATGGAGTAAGATGGGATATTCTACAGTTAAAAATTAAGAAATTCTCTAACACCTGAAACCTGACACCTACCAATTATTA
>CAYPDC010000218.1:0-2979 GCA_964409355.1 uncultured Cyanobacterium sp. | reverse complement strand
TACTCACCTAGCACAAAAAAAACCTATTTATCCAAATTACCATCAGGATATGAGGTTAATTCCTTGGCAAGAATTTGAACAAAAATATATGGATATTTTCGATGAAAAATTAGGAGCACCTGCTAAACCTTTTAGAATGGCACTTGGAGCATTAATAATTCAACAAACAAAAAACCTAACCGATAGGCAAACAGTACAAGAAATACGAGAGAATCCCTACTTACAATACTTCATTGGACTAGAGAATTTTAGTAATAAAATTAGGGAGCATCCCGTTTTTGTAAAAACATACCAAAATTAACGACATATTAAGGGTTTAGACATATTTAAAATGGCTAATTGCAAAATTGGGATGCTCCCTAAAATTATCGGTTCTTCACGAGATGGTATGCTGTAAAAGCTGGAAGTCTTGATCTCTCGTTTTCAAAATGCAATTTGCATACTAAGTCATGAAGAACCAAAAACTTTCTAGGAAGGAATAGTTAAACCTTGTTAATCTATGGCGTTTCCCACAGTTATGAGGTACGGGTAGAGCGTTGAAACCTATTGCCCTTGGGAAACCAACTTACTCATTTACCTCGAGAATACGAGAAGTAACGAAGCGATTCATCCATTGTTCGAGATATTTACGATTTACCAATCTTTCTTCAGGATTTTCAGTGGTGAGAGGATGGGGTGCTAATCCTTGCAATGCCGCAGTGGTGACACAATACATGGATTTTTGGAAACTAATACAAATTTTAACTAATAAATCATCCTCTTGGCGAGGAGTTTGACGGTACAATTCATGGAGATATTCGGGGATAAAGTGACGCATATCCTGCATTAAAAGAGTAGGAGGAATTCCTGCACTACCAACGGGTAAAGGATCGGCATAAAGTGCGCCATAATTAAATGAGCCTTGATCTGAGGGGATTTGATTGGCTTGAGCATTATAAGAAACTGTACCCATAAAAGGTGCACCTCGGAAAAAGACTGCTTCCACATAGGGTACTGCTGTATTCATTAAAAAAGTTAATCCTGCTTCTTTAGTCATTAAGGGATAGGTTTTGCCCTTGATTTCCACAGCGTAGGTAATGGGGTTGTTTGCTGATGCGACTAAACCATCGAGAATATGTTTGACAACTTCGCCAATGGAGTTGATTTCGCTGCGATCGTAACGTTCCGATAAACTTAAGAATATATCCGCCATAACTCGCCAAAATTGCCCTAATGCAGAGTAATAAGCCAACATTCTGACTTGTTCGGGTAAAAATTCTGGGAAAATAGCGTTTAAGCTAGAAAAGAGTAGATTTCCTTTGATTTTAGCGGATATAGCCCTCTGACAATAATGATTAAATTCAGGGGAGTCTAAATATTCATCTAATTTACCGCCTCCATGCCATAACATACCGCGCATACAGTATTCCGCATATTCATAGTTGATGCGATCGTGCCACCAATGTTTAAAAAGTTTTCCCCATGAAAATTCACCGTTAAAGTATTTAAAAAAGGGAAATAAGACCAGAAATTGATTTTCTGCAATATAATTAAGATTAATAGAATAACGGTCTAAAACCACTCCGTAAGATTTAAGAATCCCTACAACTTCAACAACATTTTTAGGGGAATTTTTTAGTAATGCCTTCCCTGTTTCTAAGCGATGAATATATTCTGCTAAAGGATGTTTCGAGGGTTTAATTGGTGTTGTTACCATAATTATATTGACCTTTTTTCGTTTATTGTACCTAAAAATATCGTCTTAATTCCAGTTCCCGATTAACTGAATTGCTCAGATTGCTCTTTTTTGTACTGTGGGATTTGAATACTTTTCTTTATGGATGGTGAAGTTAATTGTTAATGGCTATATGAATCAAGGCATCCCCCTGATTGACTAAGGGATTCTGCACATGGGAAATCACAATCCCCTCCACATTACTCTTAACTGCGATCGTGCTATTGCCAAAAGCATCAGTAATCGTACCAACTAATTGTTTTTTTTCCACTTTTGCCCCTAAACTGGTTCTTAATTGAAACACACCCCCCTGAGATGCCCTTAACCATTTCGATTCATTCACCCGAATGGAAGGCTCTAATTCCCCGTTTTCTAGGGGATTATCGTACATTCCTAAAGCCTTCATCACTCGAAAAATTCCCCTTATCCCAACTGCGATCGCATCTTGATCAAATCGTAAGGCCTCCCCCCCTTCATATAATAAAGTCGGAATACCCTTACTACTTGCCGCTTGTCGTAGTGAACCATCACGGGTGGTAGCGTGAATCATGATTGGACTATTAAAAGCCTCCGCAATACGCATAGTTTCAGGATCATCCAAATTTCCTCGAACTTGAGGTAAATTAATGCGATGAATCGCCGCCGTGTGAATGTCGATACCGTGGGTACATTTGCCCACTATTTCCCTCATAAAAATATTAGCCAATCGAGACGCTAAAGATCCCGTTTCCGAACCGGGAAAACAGCGATTTAAGTCACGGCGATCTGGCAGATAGCGAGATTGTTCAATAAAACCAAATACATTAACAATAGGTACAGTAATTAAAGTACCTTTTAACAGACGGGGATTAACATGATTTGCCACTTGACGGATAATTTCTACCCCATTAATTTCATCTCCATGAATTGCCGCATTTACCCACAATCTACCCCCTTTTTCTAAGCCATTTATTACTGTTACAGGCAAACAAATTAACGTTTGAGTAGGTAATCTTGCCACAGGAATTTCTATTTGTTTAATCTGCCCCGGCTTGATGATTTCTCCTGCTATTTTTATCTCACATTCTTTATTTTGTTTATTCATTAATTTACTAAAAAATACTCGTCATTGTCTTATAATCTAAATTTTAAAAAACTATTTTTACTTTTTTTAAACTAATAGCGATGCCGAAGGCACAGGCTTCGCCTGCCCGCCTTTAATAAATATTATTGGCTCTTCTACAGTAGTTATGATAAATTTTTAGAAAATAATAGCTATAAACCTT
>CAYPDC010000217.1:0-3082 GCA_964409355.1 uncultured Cyanobacterium sp. | reverse complement strand
TTATTATGGTGCAAAGTGTGTTTTTGCTTCCGAATGGGATAAATATTCTCAGGAAATTTACTTTAAAAATTATGGACTTTTGCCTGAAGGAGACATAACTAAAATTAACGAAAATGATATTCCTCCTCACGATATTTTATGTGCTGGTTTTCCTTGTCAAGCATTTAGTATTTCAGGGAAACAATTAGGATTTAACGATACTAGAGGTACTCTATTTTTTGATGTAGCGAGAATTGCTAATTATCATCAGCCAAAACTATTAATTTTAGAAAATGTCAAAAATTTTGCTAATCATGATAATGGGAATACTTTAAAAGTTATAATTAAAACCTTAAATAATATAGGTTATGATGTTTTTTATAAGGTACTAAATGCTTCCAATTTTGGTGTTCCACAAAAGCGAGAAAGAATTTATATTTTAGGTTTTAGAAAAGATTTACGGGTTAAAAATTTTACTTTTCCTGAGTGCAATGGAAAGCCGACAAAATTAATTGATTTTTGTTTGGATGACTCAGAAACTAAAGAATTTATTATTAATAGACATGATATTAAATTCAAAGAAGATATTGATTTGATTCCTAATATTTTTGGACATTATCCCCAAAAACCTATTCGGATTGGTACTATTAATAAAGGTGGGCAAGGTGAAAGAATTTATCATCAATGGGGTCATGCTATAACTTTATCAGCTTATGGAGGAGGAGTAGGAGCAAAAACTGGGATTTATTTAATTAATGGTAAAATTAGAAAATTAGCACCAAGAGAATGTGCCAGAATTATGGGCTTTCCCGATGATTTTATTATTAATAATAGTAAGAATATTGCTTATAAACAGTTTGGTAATAGCATTGTGGTTAATGTCTTAAAATCAATCATTCAAAATGTTTTCGAGGTAAACAGTTTATTTAATGCAATCTCTTATAGTAATCACTTTAGTCATAATTTAGCCTTCTCCACCCTTAAGTGTTAAATACTATTCAACCCCTACGAAGTTAGTTGCGATCGCATCTTTTTGGTTTATGAGGTTTATAGTAGGGCAAGAAATTGATCAACATTTAATCGAGCTTGTTTAATAATGCGTGATAAAGTTGAACGTTTAACGGGAATGTTAGCTGGTACAGTTATTCTCAACACTTCATCATCAAAAGTTTTTTCTAAACGAATATGACTACCTTTTTGACGAATTACAATCCAACCATCTCTTTTCAAAGCCTTAATAACTTTGGAATAGGGAAGACTAGGAACTTTACTCATATCACTAATTCTCTGACAACTAAACCATCTTCATGGGGAATTGGAGCACATTCAAGATAAAGTTCGATCGCTTCTTGAATATTTGTTAAAGCATCTTCTATATCATCCCCCTCACTAATACAGCCGGGTAGAGACGGAACATAAACAGTGTAACCACCTTCATCGCTAGGTTCTAAAATCACATTAAGTCTCATATTGATTTCTCATATTTTATTGAGTTAAAAGGGTTACTTTTTATCATACTAAATTTTAAGTAGAATCAAAAATGTGGTCTTTTTTTTATCTTGGTTAAAGTGCGATCGCATCTTTTAGATTTGGGAGGTGCGATCGAACCTAATTTATTATACTAATATAGAAATCAAAAAATATTTTGGAGAATGGGGAAAAAAGAAAAACTACTTGATAAACTTCAAAATAGCCCCAATAATGTCACTTTTAGCGATATTAGTAAACTGTTAGAGTTAGAGGGATTTATTCTCGATCGAATTACGGGAAGTCATCATATTTTTGTAAAAGAAAACATTGTTTTTGTGATCCCTGTTCATCGTAATCGAGTAAAATCAATATATGTTAAAAGAGTAATAGAATTAATTGAGAAACAATAAAATGAATTATCCAATGGTTATTTATCCTTGTGAAGAAGGCGGATTTGTGGCAGAAATACCTTGTTTAAAAGGATGTCTTGCTCAAGGAGAAACATTACTAGAAACATTACAAGAATTGATAATTGTTAGGGATTTATGGTTAGAAACTGCACGGAAAAAAGGCAATAAATTACCTGATGAAAAATTAGCAATTTCTCAAGTTAAAGCATTAAGTTTATAACTTTAGCATCGAGCTTATGATAGAAAATCAATTATATAGCAATCAGGAATCATTTATGAGAAATTTCAACTAAATTCCCCCTTTATTTAAGGGGGGTTAGGGGGGATAGTATTCTCACAACTCATAACGGATTGCTATAATTAAAAAAGGTATAGTAATGAGGTTTTAAATATGACAACAAAACTAGCAGAAATAAAAGAACTGATTTTCCAACTTCCTCCAGAAGAAATTAATCAATTAATTAGAGAAATTAATGAGACAATATCCACAAAAGATTTTATGAAATTAGCTGAAACAGGATTTCAAGAATGGAATGATCCAGAGGAGGATATTTATAGTAATGATACCGAAAATTAGAGAAATCTGGTTAGTTTCTTTTCCTTTTAGTGATTTAAGTGCAACAAAACCTCGTCCTGCTTTAGTTATTGCTAATCATAAAGAAGAAGTAATTATTCTAGGGATATTCTCAAAAATACCAAATGAAAACTTGCGAGAAACTTGGGTTTTAATTTCTGAAAATGATCTAGAATTTAAAGAAACAGGATTGAAAAAAACGTCTTTAATTAGAGCCGATAAAATAGCAACTCTTAGTAAGTTTATTTTTCAAAAAAAGTTAGGTATTTTATCCTTTAATTTGACGGAAAAAGTTAATTTAGCTTTGAAGAAATCCCTTAATTTATAAAGTATATATCGATCGCATCTACCTCAGTTCGATATAAGAATTGTTGATTTAGGTAGGTTTCAGGTTTCGGATTGCAGGTTTCGGGTGGTTTTTTTTAAGATTGATTAATCAATCAAGGTGCTGAAAAACAATAAAATCAACAAACATAAGTTTTTAATCAATTCTTTAACCTAACACCTAACACACTTCGGCTACCCTCAGTGCATCCCCTGATACCTGACACCTTTCATCACTTAAGATTTTATGTCGAACTCAGGTAATTGTGCGTAACGTCAGTTACTTAGCTTTGTTTCTATGACACAAGCACAAAGTCTGTAGCTC
>CAYPDC010000216.1:0-3126 GCA_964409355.1 uncultured Cyanobacterium sp. | reverse complement strand
AACAGTTTTATTTCACCTGAAACCTGACACCTTTTCCTAACCAATAATTTACATATTCAAAGTAAGAGAGCCATAATAATTGATTAATTAATAGTTAAAAACTTCTCTATTTAGCACTATTTGTTAATTTTAGAAATTGACATTTTCGAGAATGAAAACGCCCTGACTCCAAACTCAGGTGAGTTATAAACTATTATTGAGAGTAGTAATCACTTTCTCTTGTAAATCATCAGGAATCGGTAAATAACCCAACGTGGAAGCACTAGCATCTCCCTCCAATAAACTCCACTGCACAAAGTTTTTCACTACCTCCGCTTTAGAAGGATCATCATAGTTAGTATAAAGAAGTAACCATGTTAAACCAACAATGGGATAAGCCTCTGGATTTTCAGAATCGGGAATCACTAAGGCAAAATCTTCTGGCACAGTTTGCCCTGCAAAGGCTTTGGATGCGTTTTCAGGAGAAGGTTTAATGAAGTTACCTGATTTATTCTCTAAAATTGCTGTCTGTAAATTCTTATCTTTAGAATAGGAATATTCGATATAACCGATCGCACCTACGGTTTGTTGAATTTGGGTACTAACTGCCTCATTACCCGGTGCTGGAATACCTGTAGGCCATTCTACCTCTTTTCCTGAACCTGCTGTCCAATTAGGGCATACTGCTTCTATATGGCTAGTAAAAATGAAAGTTGTACCACTACCATCGGAACGATGTACAAATAATAAGGGAATATCAGGCAATCTTACATCAGGATTATCAGATGCGATCGCATCATCATTCCATTTAGTAATTTCACCGGTAACAATACCACAATAAGTGTTGCGAGACAAACGAATATTATCTAAACCCTCATAATTAGCAAGATTATAGGCAAAAACCAACAAGCCTCCCGTCATAGGAATCTGTATAGGTTTACCCCTATTTTCGGGAAATTTTTGTCTGTCTTCATCCCTTAACGGTGCATCACTAGCACCAAAATCTCCTTCTTGCGCTAGAAAATTCTTTACCCCCGCACCACTACCCACAGAATCATAATTAATTGTAATATTTTGTTTATCGTTTCCAGCAGTGTATTCTTGAATCCACTTTTGATATAAAGGAGCAGGAAAAGTTGCCCCTGAACCTTTAATCATTACAATTTGATTAGGATCAATACTCGGTGCTCCTACCGAAGAAGTTGGTTTATTATTACCACAAGCTGTTAAACCTCCTGATAACAATAACAAACCGCCAACAATTGAGGGAATTAATCTTTTGTTATTAATCATAATATTTTTATATAATTCATTTAGTTAACTGTTTCTAAGCAAAGAATATCTTAGGTAGTTTAAGCATAGGTAAAGAATTGTAAAACTTAATACTTTCTTAACTTCTTTTTTGAAATTTATGACTATAATAGAGAATTAACATTTTGTAATAACAAACTTATGAAGTGTTCCCTTTTTCTAAAAATAATTATTGGTAGCTTTTGCCTCAGTAGTTGCAGTAATTATCCTCGTTTATTGTACTTCCCATTTTCCGATAATAATAGCAGTTTCAACACTCGCTCTGCTGAGTTAACCCCCTCTATTTCAGGAAATTATATTACCTATGTATCCGATCGCAACGGTTCTCAAGATATATACTTATTCGATGCCAAAAACCGCCGTTTAATTGCCTTACCCGGTTTAAACGCCTTTGATGAAGTTGCCTCTAATCCTTCTATTTCCGAGGATGGACGCTATTTAGTGTTTTCAATTTTGGCGGCAGAAAAATCGGGACTATATTTATACGATCGCACCACTCAACAAAAAAGACTATTAATCCCCCAAACCAAGCAAGAAATCAGAAATCCGATGATTAGTAGTAACGGTGAAAAAATCGCCTTCGAGATTGCCAGAAATGGACAATGGGATATTGTTGTTACAGATATTAGAGGTAATGTGTTAGAAAATTAAGATTTTTCCTTAGTAGTTCCGGCTTCTAGCCCGAATTGGATGGATGTCGAATAGTAAGAGATGAACCAAGTTTCTCATTTTTATTTTGGAGACACAAAGTGTCTCTCATCAATCATTAATCATTACTTAATTCTCAAATGATACCTAATTCATTAATTTTAGATAAACTGATTCAAGAGTGGCTATTAGAAGATATTGGCAGAGGCGATCGCACCACAGAAGGCATATTTAGCGATGACAAAAGAGGAAAAGCCTATTGGGTGATAAAAGAAACAGGGGTGATAGCAGGTTTACCCATTGCGGAAAAAGTCTTTCAAAAGTTAGATGCGACTGTCAAATGTGAAAAATTAGTCACAGAAGGGGAAAAACAGGCAAAAGGCACTAAAATATTGACCATAGAAGGCACAATGTCTGCTTTACTCACTGGGGAAAGAGTAGCCTTAAATTTAGTCATGCGTTTAAGTGGCATTGCCACGGAGGCGAGAAAATATGTAGAAGCCATCAAAGATTATCCCACAAAATTAGTGGATACCCGAAAAACTATACCAGGCTTGAGGGTTTTAGAAAAATACGCCTCCGCCGTTGGTGGTGCAACTAATCACCGTATTGGTTTAGATGATGGAATTATGATAAAGGACAATCATATTCAAGGAGCAGGGGGTATCAAACAAGCAGTAGAGTTAGTCAGAAAAACCATGCCTTATCCTTTGAGTATTGAAGTGGAAACCAGCGATTTAACTCAAGTCAAAGATGCGATCGCCGAAGGCACTGCTTCCCAGATTGCATCTGGGGTAGATATAATTATGTTAGATAATATGGCGATACCTCTTATGAAAGAAGCAGTAAAACTGATTCGGGGGAAAAATCCCCGCATCAAAATTGAGGCATCAGGTAACGTTACCCTTGATAATATTCGAGAGATTGCCACTACTGGGGTTGATTATATCTCTACCAGTGCTCCTATTACTCGTTCATCTTGGTTAGATATAAGTATGAGAATTGAGAGTTAATTGGGTTATTGCATTTCAAATAAAATAAAATAAACTAAACTATCTTCTGTGCGTGAATATGACGGTTTTGCCATCGCTTAAATATACTAATTTACCTTAGTTCGATGTAAGAATATAGTATAAAGGCAGGTATCAGGCATCAGGCGGTGCATTGAGCGTAGTCGAAATGTAGCAG
>CAYPDC010000215.1:0-3345 GCA_964409355.1 uncultured Cyanobacterium sp. | reverse complement strand
AATGGCGACCTGATTCTTACGAGTATGGATTAGGAAAAAGTAAATTAAAACTAGAGTTTTCGCTTATTAAATTACAAGATTATTCATGGGAGGAATTAGAAAAAAGTAACAATATATTTGCCATAGTAGTAATGGCACATTTAAAAACGAAAGCCACTACCAGTAATCTATCAGAAAGGGAACAATGGAAATGGAATTTATCCCGTTTACTTTATGAAAAAGGTTATAACAGAAAAGAAATAGCTGATTTATACAAAGTCATAGATTTAATGATGACATTATCGGAGGATTTAAAACTAAAATTTGAAGACAAATTAACACAATATCAGGAGGAAAGAAAAATGCCTTTATTAACTAATATTGAAAAACGTGCTTTAGCAAGAGGTGGGCAAAAAGGAGCGAAAGAAACTTATCAAGAAAATATCCTTGATTTACTTAAAGTGCGGTTTAATTCTGTACCTAAAAGTATAGAAGATTCCCTCAAAAAAATTGATGATTTAGCTTTCTTAAAACAGTTACATCTGGCAACAATTAGCGTTAAATCTCTGGAAGAATTTGAGGGGTTAATTAACTAACAATTGATTCTAATTCATAGTGCGATCGCACCTACCAAACTTTAGGCTTAAACTTACTATCATTTAAAATAACCACATTTTCCCCTGATTGAGCCAACACATATAAACCCTTACGATAAGCATAACTACCAATATCATCAGGTACAATCATACCTGCAACCGCCCCCAATGCGTTCACATCACGGTAACGGGGCATTAATTCTTTAAACTTGCCTAATCTCTCTAAATGCTCATCCACATCAGCTTGAGAGAGTTTACTTTTGACTTCCACTAAAATCGCTTCCGTTTCGTTAACTACCAATAGATCAATTTGTAAACCACCCGTTGCCCTTTTTACCGACACATCAGGGAGAAGTTCATGAACATCAATGCCTCGCTCTTGAAATAATCTCACTACAGCAGGACGCACTTGCCATTCCACAAACTCCCCTAAACGATTACCTAATTTCCCAATTTGCTCATCGGTTTTTTTACTTTGTTGTTTCAGTAGTCTTTCTGTTTCTTGAAAACGGCGATCAGTTTCCGCAAAACGCTCTTTGATTTCTTGAAAACCTCGATCGGTTTCCTGAAAACGCTCTTTGATTTCTTGAAAACCTCGATCGGTTTCCTGAAAACGCTCTTTGATTTCTTGAAAACCTCGATCGGTTTCCTGAAAACGGCGATCGGTTTCTTGAAATAATTGTTTTGTTTCTTTTTGAGCCTCAATTAACTCTTTTAATAATTGCCAAACTTCTTCTGATGTAGTTGTCATAAATTCATTAGTTTAAAAATACTTTCATTGACATTATAGCAATCTTGATCGCACCCTCTCAAAACTCCATCGCACCCTCTCAAAACTCCATCGCACCTTCTCAAAAGCTCGATCGCACCCTCCTCCATAATCCCAAACAAGATCCCACCTTCTCAAAATCGATCGCACCCTCCCAAAACTTCGATCGCACCCTATCAGTCATTGCGAGGCACGAAGCAATCCCTTGTTGTATCACACACAATCTCGATCGCATCAAAATAAGGTGATAATACCAATATTCTTATCTTGATAAAAAGCACAAATAGCCTCGTAGTTATTTCTTAACAACAATTGTATGGTTTTAGTTGAGCAATTTCCTGAGCGAATCCAAATAACTTTAGGAGGAAAACCTTTAAATATCAATAATTCATTAAAATCGGAATCTTTGGTAACAATAATATAGTCTTGTTTTCGTGCTGTGTCCCAAATAATACTATCGGATTGTTGATCTAATCCCATGAAATAAAGATGATTAGAATTAGGATACAGATCTGCTAAAATATTAACTAAACGTGGTGATAAATTATGATCAAAAAGTAATTTCATTAGTTAATTAAAACGGTTTGACGTTCACGATCTGCCGCATAACTTAAACAAGCCAAAATATCTTCTTTAGTTAAATAAGGAAAATCTTCTAAGATTTCTTCATAAGTCATTCCAGAAGCAAGATAGGAGAGAACATCATAAACAGTAATTCTCATTCCTCTGATACAAGGTTTTCCACTTCTTTTTCCAGATTCTATGGTAATAAGATCTTTGTATAACATGACATTCTCATAGATTAACTTACCATTATTTTATCACAAAATAAAATATAGATCGCACCCTCTCAAAAGCTCAAACGCACTACCCAAAGCTCGATCGCACCCTTCCCAAAGCTCGATCACACCCCCCCATAATCCCAAACACGATCACACCTTCTCAAAATCGATGGCACCCTCTCTAAAACCTTAATCGCACCCTTCCCAAAACTTGATCGCATCTATCAAAACTCATCAGTCTATCAAGCATTCAAATTTCTGAGAATTTTTTGGGCTAAAAACTCTTTAATTTCAGTATGTCTTGGTACTGCTTCAGTAACTCCAGTTTGAGGATTAATCCAGAGTGAGTGAGAAGAACCTTCTCGTTTAAGATAGCAACCAGCTAGGCGTAACTTCTTTTCTAATTCCTTACGTTTCATGGAATGCAAATTTTCTCCTCGATCGCTTCTTTTGGTAGTCCTCGACGAATATCAGCTAAACGATCTTCAAAAATTAATTGAATGGCACTTTTTAGGCTTTCCTTTGCTTCTTCAATTGTTTCTCCCTGTCCATTTGCTCCGGGTACTTCAGGACAAATAGCCCAGTAACCTCCTTCAGTTGCTAATTCAATAATGGCGGTAAACTCTGCTTTCATAATAATTTTTTATGCACGATTTCATGTTGATTATAGCTTTTTAAGAGTAAATTCAGGGATGGTATTTACTTTGAGCTTCAATACCGATCGCAATCTCCAAAAGCGGTCGCACCCCTTAGCATAGGATAATCAAACACAAAAACATCAAATAAAAAAACGTCATACCCGTCACATTCCAGAAATGGAACTCAACACCATTCAATAACATTTTATTCAGTTCAATTCATTGAACGTTATCTATTAACTTTGATTAACTTTGTCAACTTACTGCAAAGCGTTTTATACCTGAGTTCGAGGTATTGATTTTTTTTTCCTAAGTTTAATCGGTTCTCGACCTACAAAAAGAATTAATTATCACCGTCAATGCCTTATTTTACAAAGTTTTTAACATCGAATAAAATGATATATAGCGTTTATCTGAATACTGAGGTACGATTATTTACCAAGAGCAATAGATTTCACAGCTCTACTCATACCTCATAACTGTGGGAAACGCTATAGTATATAACTTTATTAACAAAGGATTTAATTAATTAGGGTTTGCTGAATAAATCACAAAAATATTCATTCATATTTATACTCTGC
>CAYPDC010000214.1:0-3348 GCA_964409355.1 uncultured Cyanobacterium sp. | reverse complement strand
ACAATTACTCTTTTAATTACTGGTATAGTGTATCTGCAAAAATGGGATGCTCCCGTTTTTTCTTGTCAGGAAAAGTCAGAATTGAGCGTCACGGTTTAACCGGTAAAAGTGAGGAATCCAAGGGAAAATATTACTCAGATTGTAATTGTGATGCCAAAGAAACAGAATGGTGGACAAAAGGAGAAAAATTTACTCGGATTTATATAGAAATTGAGCCACAAAAGTTTTTTAATAGTTTTTGCCAAGAAGATTTATCTCAAATCCCTCCTTTTTTGCGTCAAACTTTAGTAGAAAGGCAAATACAACCTTATTATGATCAAGGGAACATTACACGAGAGATGCAAAAAGTATTGCGACAAATTTTAAACTGCCCTTATCAGGGTTTGATGAAACAGATATATTTAGAAAGCAAAGCCGTAGAATTAATCGCTCTTCATTGTCAGCAATTTCAGCAAAATCAACTCGAAGATTGCCGTTTAAAAACAGGAAATTTAAGTGATATTGACAGAATTTATCAAGCAAGGGAAATTTTACTTAATAACTTAGAAAACCCTCCCACTTTAATGGAATTATCAAGACGAGTCGGGTTAAATGACTTTAAATTGAAACGGGGATTTAGGGAAGTATTCGGCACATCAGCCTTTAAATATTTACATGATTATAGACTGGAACAAGCCAAACAGTTACTAACATCAGGAGAAATGAGGGTTGAAGATGTGGCATTAAAAGTTGGTTTTGGTAGTTGCAGTTATTTTGCTTCCGCTTTTCGTCAAAAATATGGAGTTAATCCTAAACAATTTCAAAAGATTTATAATTAAGTCTAATAACATATTAAAATTTTTTAGAAAAATCCTATGACCAATCCGATCGAACTACCCAGTGGAAATTTTTTAGATTTAGATCGTTTTATTGCCTTAGTACCTGATCATAAAAATCAAGAAAAAGAATGTCAATTAATTTTAGAAGGTTATCCTCAACCAATCAAAATTTACGAAGAGGACTTTTTGATACTCAAAAGAAAACTTAGTCAAATAAAGGATAAAAAAATAGATAATTACTATCAAGAAAATAGCCAAAAACAACGGGAAAAAAATCAACTTTTAATGAATTTAGTAAAACGATGGTTAGAACAAAAAAATAATCTTATTTATACTTCTGAAGATGAACAAGAATATCAAGATATACAAGAAAGTTTATTATCGAATAGAATCAATTAAAATATCATGATAGTCTTTTTAGATTCAAGTATTGTTTATTCTTTGATCAACACGAGTAACGTTAAAGAAGTTATTGACTGTCAAAAATGGTTTTATACTTTGTTAAGTAAAGGAGTTTTATTTATTAGTTCAGCTATTTGTGAATATGAGGTAAAGAGAGAATTAATTAGAAGAAATAAAATTGAGGAATTAAACAACTTAAATGAGTTAAAAAAATGGCTAGAATTTTTACCTATTGATCAAACAGTTTTAGATTTAGCTGCAATAAATTGGGCAAAAGCTAGAAATACAGGAATCCCCACCGCAGATAATAAAAGTTTGGATGCAGACATGATTATTTGTTCAACTTATCAGCTTTTACAAGAACAATGGAGAGGTAGATATGTTGTTATTGCAACCAAAAATGTTAAACATTTAAGTCATTTTTCTAATGCCCAAATATGGCAAGATATTAATTTTTGATAAGTAGAGCAAACTTTAAAAGTTTCCAATTAGTACATCAGTTTATTTTTTAGGGTATTCTCCTTTGCAACTTTGCGACTTTGCGAGAGACAAAAAAGTAATTGAGTAAGATAAATCCGTGTAGCGTTCAAAAAAAAATCCGTCTAGCATTCAAAAAAAACTGATTGATTCCTTGTCATAAAAACACTGTCAGTCTAATTAAGAAAGTTTCCTAATACTGTTCAATTATTGTGAGGAGTTACAGTTAGCTAAATGAAATTAAATCAGTTTTCTCAACATTTTCTACGATCGAGCTTAGTCTTAGCTTTTATCGCTACTCCTGCTCACGGTGAGGAAGCGGAAAATAAAGTGCTTAGGTTAAGTGATATTGAATCTATTTCTCAAAAAGCAGAGTTACTTCTAAGTCAAAATTTAACAGAAATTAAGGGGATTAAAGTTCAACCATCGGAAACAGGTTTACAAATTATCCTTGAAACCGAATCCCCGTCAAGTTTACAACCTTTAATTTATACTCAAGATAATCTCCTCGTCATTGAGGTTTTAGAGGCGGTTTTAACGGAGGAGTTTAGGGTAGAAAACCCTAGTGATGACATCACCGAAATTAGGGCGACTCCTTTGGATGATAACGTTATTACTCATCGTTCGCTCAAATAAAATAAGATAATGGGCAAATAAAGGTTAAAATAAGGCAACTTTCGGTAATTATAACTTTTATCGTCGGGAAATAGATGTATCTGGCCTTTTAGATAATACGGGGAAAGTTTTAGGGCGGTTGAGTGCTTCTTATCGAGATCAAGGATTTTTTACTGACTTTAGCAATACAAAAAATCTAGTAATCGCTCCTGCTGTGTCTGTACAATTAGGAGATAACACCAAAATTACGATCGAAGGGATATATAAGAATTTAGAATTTACCAGTATCAGTTTTGGTTTACCTGTGGAGGGTACGATCGAATCTAACCCTAATGGTCAAATCCCCCGAAATCGTAACGTTAATGAAGGTACTCTCGATGCTGAAGGTTCAAGAATCGGTTATACCCCAGAGCATAAATTTAGTGAGAATTGGTCAATCAGAAATGCTTTTCAACACACCAGATATTTTTCCTCTTACAGTGATCCTAATGGGGCTACTTTTCCCGTTGGACTTTTACCAGATAATCGTACCTTAGAAAGAGTTTATTTTACTGCCGATGCAGAACAAAGAGCAATTGACTCTTTAAAATGGGTTATAATCGTCTCAAACTCAATAAAATCGTTGGTATTTACTTGCACCTACATTTACCCTTAAAAACATAAGTAAAAAGTACAATGTACCTCAAGATTCAACAATCGTCCATTAGTGCCAAAAAATTTGTCATCCCCAATCAAATACAACTAGATGAAAATAATCAGTGGGTGGTAATGGCAGACTTAATTCCTTGGCAAGAATTTGAACAAAAATATATGGATATTTTCGATGAAAAATTAGGAGCACCTGCTAAACCTTTTAGAATGGCACTTGGAGCATTAATAATTCAACAAACAAAAAACCTAACCGATAGGCAAACAGTACAAGAAATACGAGAGAATCCCTACTTACAATACTTCATTGGACTAGAGAATTTTAGTAATAAATAGGAGTTACGCATTGACAAATTAACTTAAATATGTTGTTGAAAATAATCTGCTC
>CAYPDC010000213.1:0-3780 GCA_964409355.1 uncultured Cyanobacterium sp. | reverse complement strand
CCCCTCATCACCCTATCCCCTAAATCATAATCTAATTCAGCAACGCCTAATTTTCTAATGATGTTCATGGTTCATTGTATTGTAAGTTACATATATAAAATTAAGATTTGAGTTATCCTTATCTATAGAACCTCTTTTGACTCACTCTTTAATTAAGGAACAGTTATGATTTCATCGACTATTAACAACAATTTACCTCAAGATCACCAAATTTGGAACAGTTTACAAAAAGCCATTGCAAAAACGTCCGGCTTTCAGCGTTGGCAAATGGAAAATAAATTAGAAGATCCCATCGAAGAACAAGTGAAACAGTATTTACGTTCTACCCTAGAAACCCTAGCCTATTAATTAGAAGAACACCAAGAAATTCAATCATAATTATTGATAGGTTGGAGTTTTAGGTGCAAATCTTGTTTGTTTTACTCTTCTAGGGGGGGGAATCCGATTCTCTCCCAAGTTTGAGAAAATGATTCCGGGGCAACAAAATACCAAGCGACACCAATGGTAGTAGTGAAACTGATAAGGGCGATCGCGCTGTGTTTGATGGTATTGAAAACAGTATATTCCGAGTTAACCCGGCGAGTGGGAAAGTTATGGAGATTATTTTGTCGAGAAGAAGACTGATCGATCGATTTTAATTTCACAACTTTTTGTTGATTACGATAAGATCCGATCCCATCCTGATTAGATATATTTGTCGAGATTTCTTGAATTGAGGCAGGTATTTCTCCCGTGCGTACCCATTGTTTTAGTTGGGATGTGGGTATAATTCCTAAATTTGGTTGTTGAGTTTGATTTAACTGTCGTAAGAGATTCCCATCCCCAGTTAC
This sequence comes from uncultured Cyanobacterium sp., assembly GCA_964409355.1. GTDB lineage: Bacteria > Cyanobacteriota > Cyanobacteriia > Cyanobacteriales > Cyanobacteriaceae > PCC-10605. Next base: position 2,950 of record CAYPDC010000213.1, on the reverse strand, counting down.
AAATACAACTATTTCTTCCGATCTTCTTAAAGCTAAATCATACACCGATTCGGCGATCGCAAGTGATAAACGGGCTTTTTTACTAATACTATCAGCTTCTTTTGGGGTTAGGGCGGGATGTGCAGACATAGTGGAGGTAATTTCCCAACCACTATCAGGGAAAAAGCGACAAAATTCCCTCGCAATTTTTTCCTCTTTAGGAGTTATTGCCCGTTGTGTGAGAAAATTTAATTCTTGTAAAACCACTTCTGGTAAATAACATGGTGCGTGATTGCTAAAATCTACCCAATCACGGGTACATCCTGAGAGGATTGTGTTTAGGTCAAAAACGAGTATCATTGAATTTAATTAGCCTCCCTACAAAATAAAAATTGGAATAGTTTTCATATAATATTTTAAACTGAGAAGAAAAGAGAAAAAATACAAGGAATGGAATTTAAAGATTATTATTCAGTGTTAGGAGTCGATAAAAAAGCCTCGGGAGAGGAGATAAAAAAGGCATTTCGCAAACTAGCGGTTAAATATCACCCCGACAGAAATCCTAACGATAAAGCCGCCGAGGAAAAGTTTAAGGAAATTAGTGAGGCTTATGAAGTATTGGGGGATGCTGAAAAACGCCAAAAATATGATCAATTTGCCCGTTATGGCAACCCGATGGGACAAAGAGCTACAGGTAGAAGTACATCTACTTGGGGTAATACCTATCAAACTCGAACTTCTAATGATATGGATTTTGACTTTGGTAGATATAATAATTTTGATGAGTTTATTGCTGATTTATTAGGGCGTCCTTTTGGCAATACTCGCACTCAAACTACTGGTTTTAGCGATTTTGGGGGGTTTAATACTGGTAGTAGCTCAACTCAGGCTAAGGGTAGTGATATTGAAAAAACCATTACTCTCACCTATCATCAAGCATATCATGGGGTGCAAACAAAATTAGATCTCGGTTCGGAAACCGTTACCGTCAAGATTCCCGCAGGGGCGAAAAATGGTACAAAAGTTCGACTTAAGGGCAAAGGGCAAGTTAATCCTCTAAGTAATCAGCGAGGGGATTTATATTTAAAAGTTGACTTGACACCCCATGAATTTTTCTCTTTTGAAGATGATAAATTAGTCTGTGAAGTGCCAATTACTCCTTATGAAGCGGTTTTGGGAGGCGAAATTAATGTGCCGACTCCCGCAGGAGAAGTTATGGTTAAAATACCGACAGGTATCCGTCATGGGCAATCTTTACGTCTTAAAGGTAAGGGGTGGAGTAATCCTAAAGGCGGTAATGGTGATTTATTAGTCAAAATTGCGATCGCAACCCCTCAAAATATTTCTGCTGAAGAAAAAGAATATTATGAGAAAATAAGATCCATTAGCCAAGATAATCCCCGTTTATCTTTAAAAAATATCAAATTATAATTGTCTCAGTTTAATCTAAGAAGATGGCGTTGCTGGATTAGGGTATGATTTGGGGGGATGGGGTGATGAGGGGAAAGGGTGATTACTGTTACAGTCGAACGAAAAGTCGCCTTCTCGCACTCTGCTTCAAAACTGTACGTGCGACTTTCACCGCATACAGCAGCATTTGCTTTTAGAGACATCCTCTCCCACAATTGGTTTACGGATGGTTTCCTACTGCAATGGCAGAACTAATTGGGGTTACTTCGTTCCTAATCATCATTGATTGAACTGTTAGGATGATGCTATACACCGAGAACTATGTGGAATACTTATAAACAACGTAATAAATTTGTTTACCCTAGTTCTATTGACATTTTGTCTCCAACTTATCAGCCTATTTAGCTGGTCGTAATTAACGATGCTTCGGATACATCTTGACTTTCGCTATCCATAAGTTCTTCCTCGACGGGTTTCCAATTTAGGCTATCAGATACCGCCTTTTATCCTCGCTCACGACCAAAAGTGTACCAAGTTTTTAGCCGCAGGATATGGGTTCACTCCAAGTATTAAGAGGGTAAGACTTACACTTACATGATGATTAAGTTGTCAATGTACTAAAATTTAGACATTGCCGCTAATCCCCTAAACTAGAAAAGTTTAGTTTCTAGCGAACGAATCGCACTATTGCTTATTACTTAAAAAAGAGATTCATTCTTTAAATCAGCAATACCAAGAATATTAATTCTAAATTCTAAATTCTAAATTTCATTTATGGAATGGATTACAGTTATCGGTTTAATGGCAGGTAGTTTAACAACGATTTCTTTCTTACCTCAAGCGATTAAAACTTGGAGAAGTAAATCAGCTAAGGATATATCTTTAACCATGTTTTTAAGTTTTTGTATTGGGGTTATTTTGTGGATTATTTATGGCTTATTTATCAGGGATATTCCTGTGTTAGTTACGAATATTGTCACCCTAATTTTAGCAGGTACAATTTTATTTTTTAAACTCAAATATAAATAGTTAATGTCTTTAATTTTTATACTATCTTTTAATATCTGTCTTTTTCTGCTCAACATTTACTTATTATGGCAATTAATTAGACTCAAACGATATTTAAAGGTAGTTAATCATCGACTTAATTATATCAATAAACATTTGTCTTTAATTCTCAAAGAAATTCCTTTAGCAATTTTTAACACTGCTTTAGAAATTAAAAAAGTTAAAGAAAAATATAAACATCTAAAAAACAAGATTAATAATATTCAAAAGATATTAACTATCAGTCGAATTATTTATAAAATTGTTTATCAAACTAATTAAGGAAATTAAGAATTAAGAATTATATAGCAATTTCTACCCTTATGAGGTACACTCAAATCTTTATAATTGGGACGACTCTAATTTAATTTTGTACCTCGTAATCATGAAAAACGCTATATTAAAATCAATTATTATTAAAAACAGTGATACTTTTAGGAAAATTGAGTTAAATTTATTTAACGATCTCTATTAGCAATGAAATTCATTTCATTATGGGATAAAGGTTTTAATC
>CAYPDC010000212.1:0-3910 GCA_964409355.1 uncultured Cyanobacterium sp. | reverse complement strand
GCATTCTGTTGGGTAAGAAGCTCACATTTCAGCGTAGCGAATGTGAGTAGTTCACGGAGATACCATTATGGAAGCCCTAATTGGCATAATCATTCCCGTTGTAATCTTTGCCCTCACAGGGTTTAAGATCGATCGAGAATACGAAAGGGGAGTTATATTTCGTTTAGGGAGAATGAGTAGTATCAAAGGACCGGGTATTTATTGGACAATTCCTTTCGTTGATCAAAAAGCGAAAATCGATATTCGTACCAAAACCGTTGATATACAATCCCAAGAAACCATTACCGCCGATAGCGTCACTGTCCGAGTTAATGCAGTTTTATACTACAGAGTATTAGATCCCGATCGCGCCATCAATCGTATTGAAAACTATGAATTTGCTGTTTATCAAGGCGCAATGACAACTTTACGCAATGTAGTAGGACAAAATATTTTAGATGATATATTGCGTAATCGAGACAAAATTAACCATCAACTCCAAGAAATAGTCGATGAAATGACCGATCCTTGGGGTATAGTGATTGAAAGGGTGGAAATGAAAGATGTGGAAATACCCGAATCCATGCAAAGGGCAATGGCACAGGAAGCCGAAGCCATCCGAGAAAAACGGGCAAGACTAATCAAAGCCTCCGCCGAAAAAGAAGCCTCTTTAATGTTATCCGAAGCTAGTGAACAAATCGCCGAAAATCCCATCGCCCTTGAGTTAAGAAGATTACAGACTTTAACGGAGATAGGTGCGGAGAATAACACTACTACAGTAATGTTAGTTCCGACAGAATTAATTACTCTCACCAAGAAAATGGCGGCCAAATTCGGCGAGAATTAATCATTAATAACCATTAAACAATTCTTAACTCCGAACTCCTAACCCCGAATTCCCATTACCTCTTTACCCACATCTCGATACCTCTTCCATGCCACTTTGGCGCGATCGTCACTATAATCTTGAACGGTTTTACCGTGTTGAGAGGCTTTTTCAAAGGCGATTAAAAGAGGAATTTCCGTTTTAAACAAAGGTAAATCTTGCTCCTGTAAAAAATATTTTGCAGTGCGACTATTCATAGTCCGAGAATCCACTTTTGTCAAGAGAATTTTAAAATTCTTAACATTATGTTTTTTCAACATATCTACAGCTTTAATGGTAGCATCCAAATCCAGATGGTTAGGAGTCGTGGGAATAATCATCAAATCATTGCCTTTGGCTAAATCCACAAAATCTTCTTCTTCAGGTCCTCCTCTCATGTCTGTTACAATATGTTTATGAGTAGCCATAAAAGGAGCAGATCCCGCCTGAGAAGCTACAGTAAAAGGCAATTTTTCCTCCCTTGCCCATACCAAAGCCGAACGATTGCGATCGGCATCTACCAGTAGAGTCGGTTGATCTGTTTGTAAATAAGCGGCTAAGTGAATAGCTGTAGTGGTTTTACCGACACCACCTTTCAAGGATGCAATGGCAATTAACATAATTTTTTATCCGGTTATTCTAATACTTTAAGTGACTATTCCCCACCCTTCACCATCCCATCGCCAGTTTAAATTATGTTTTTTGGGAAAACAAGGGGTGAGACTTCTTTCGACGTTAGGTTAAATTATATCTTAGTTACTTTTGTTTTTTCTCACTCTTAATTAATCGGCAATTTAGAAGCAGGATTATCGACAAAACAAATATTAGCCCATTCTCAAGACTAGAGACTATAAGGTTTTTTACGAAATCTTAAATATTTATTAAGAGTAATTACAATCCCCTAACCATCTTTGGTTATTCAATACTAAAATACAGGAAAGATGTTTTAAATCAAGTTAGATGAATTAGGGTTTTGGTTGTTAAAGTGAGATTTTGGGATCTTTCCCCTTATGTAAAGTTAATTCTTTGGGTTAAAAGAGATGAAAATAAGTCAATTTTTGCGAAACTATGAGCAGGGTATTCGAGAATTTAAACAGATTAATTTACAATCTGCGGATTTGTCTCAGTCTGTGTTGGTGGCTGTGGACTTGCAATATGCTAATCTGATCGGAGTTGACTTTAATCACTGTTTTTTAACTAAATCTAATTTCTCTTATACCCGACTTAATTGGGCAGATTTTACCTATAGTAAGTTAAGTGAGGCGGTTTTTAATGGGGCGGATTTGACTAAAGCTAATCTCACTGGGGCTTTTATGGTGCGATCGCATCTTCTGAAAACTCAATTAAGTGTAGCCAATCTCAGTCATAGTAATTTGCGTAACGGCAATTTAGCAGAGGTGAATTTATGTGGTGCGTGTCTTTACCGTGTTAACCTCAGAGAAGCCTTTATGGGAAAAAGTAACCTCAACTGGGGCAATTTTCAAGAAGCCAGATTGAGTAAGGCAAATATCAAACAATCGAGTGCTTATCAAGCTAATTTTACTCGCTCATTTATGAAAGAAGTCAATCTCAGTGACAGTAACTTAACAGAGGCTAATTTATACGGTGCGAGATTAAATGGGGCGAATTTGCGCAATACTAATTTACAAAAAGCTAATTTAAGGGATGCAAAATTAATTAAAGCGGATTTACGAGGTGCGGATTTGCGCGGGGCAAACTTGCAAAATGCTGACTTTTATAATGCAAATCTTGAAGGTGCTATTTTCGATGACACTAATTTACCTCAAGGCAATTTAAGCACAAACAATATTAATTATATTGATTTTAATAATTCTTTTTCCCATCACGCTATCTATGGTATCCGAGCAGTTTCTTGAATTCAAGCATAATTTTATTGTTTAGGGTCATACAATCAGATATAATTACCCCTGATAAGAGTTATATCGAATAAGGGGAATATATTGGTGGTAAATACAATCAGTCAACCAGAAACAAAGCAAACCTTACAACAATGGTTAACCCAAATAAGTGATAAAATCATTGACGGTTATCGTATCAATCGAGAAGAAGCCCTACAGTTGACAGAAATCGAAGGAGAGAAGAATATATTATTATTATGTGAAAAAGCCGATGGCATCCGTCAAGAATGTTGTGGAAACGTGGTGGACTTATGCAGTATAATTAACATTAAATCTGGTAACTGTTCGGAAAATTGCAGTTTTTGCTCTCAATCAGTACATCATCAAGGCAAAGACTCCCCTATTTACGGCTTAAAAACCAGAGAAGAAATATTAGAGTATGCTAAAGCAGCAGATGAGGCAGGGGCAAAAAGATTTTGTTTAGTGTCTCAAGGACGAGGAATCAAGTATAATAGTCCTAAAAGTAGCGAATTTGAGGAAATTTTAGCCACAGTTAAACAAATTATCGCTGAAACCAACGTTAAACCCTGTTGCGCTTTAGGGGAAGTCACCCTCGAACAAGCACAGGCACTCAAAGAAGCAGGTGTTACCCGTTATAATCATAACTTGGAATCCTCTGCCAACTTCTATGATAAGATAGTTACTACCCACACATGGCGCGATCGAGTTGATACCGTTAAAAATCTGAAAGCAGTAGGTATCCAAGCCTGTACTGGTGGTATTATGGGTATGGGCGAATCATGGACTGATAGAGTGGATTTAGCCTTATCCTTAAGAGAATTAGAAGTAGAATCCGTGCCAATTAACTTCCTCAATCCCAGAGAAGGCACTCCTTTAGGGAATGAGATTAAATTAACTCCCTTGGAAGCAGTAAAGGCGATCGCAATTTTTCGGTTTATCTTACCGACACAAATTCTTCGTTACGCAGGAGGAAGAGAAGCGGTACTAGGAGAATGGCAAAAACAAGGTTTACAATCTGGTATTAACGCCATGCTCATCGGCAATTATCTTACCACTTTAGGACAATCTCCCGAAGATGATCATAAAATGTTAGCCGAATTAGGCTTAGAAGGTGGAGAGACTCCTGTTAAGTAACTGATGTTACGCAAAAAGATAATTAATTGTCCATGGGAGGTAGCAGGCGGTG
>CAYPDC010000211.1:0-3978 GCA_964409355.1 uncultured Cyanobacterium sp. | reverse complement strand
TGTGAGGTAAGAATCCCCCGACATAATCTTTGATTTGTCGGTGGGAGTGTCAAAAAATAAATAAGAGGTTCGATCGGTTATAGAATAAATAATTAATAAGCCGTAACAAATATTTCTGTAATAATATTGAAAATCATGAAATTAAACAATAATCGTTTATATATAATAATGCCCCTAACTTTTTTTTTTGGGCGATAACTGGATGTAACTATCTGATAAATATTGGCATTGCTTCTTCTCCGATACAGGAAATTAGGGAAGTCAAAACAGAGGAGAATTTAAGCCAAGCAGTCATCATCAAGGGAAAAGTAGAAAAATCCATTCCTTTACTCAACTCTAAGGCTTATAAAGTCAGGGATGACAATGATTTTATTTGGGTGGTGTCTGCGACTCAGATTTTTCAACAAGGGGAGGAGGCGAGTATAGAGGGGGAATTAATGTATGAAAATATTATCATTGACAATGAGGACTGGGGAGAGTTTTATTTAAAGGCGAAGGATTGACACTCCCCAGCCTTTAGTCGTGTTTATTTAAGCAGGGCGTTTTCATTAGGCTTCTCCCATAATTTATCACGACGAGACATAAGATAGCAATTTTTTCGCTTTTTTGTGGTAACATATTCATGATTCAAAATATCTCTAATGCTATGCAATAACTGCATTTTATTGATTTTGATTAGAGAAAAAACAGTATCCTTAGCTACATTTTGCAGACAAATTATGATGGTTTCCTCACAATTAAATCCCTCTCAATACGAAGAAAAAACTCAGGCGATCGCCCAAGAGTTAATCCTTGCAACTAGACAGAAAGGTAATATTTTCACTCGTCTTAAAGAACAGATGCAGTTTGATGATAAACTGATGGCGTGGACAATGAGTAACCCCGGTTTGAGGGTACAATTATTCCGTTTTATCGATGCCTTACCGGCGTTACAGAGTAAGGGAGAGGTTATGCGTCATCTGCAACAGTATTTAACAGCAGAAGAGGTAGAATTGCCCAATGAGTTAAAGGGTTTATTGAATTTTACCGAACCAAATTCCCCTCCGGCTCAACTGGCGGCATCCACTGTCACTAAAGCCGTTGAGACTTTAGCCTATAAATACATTTCAGGGGAAACCATCAAGGAAGTGATTAAGGCAGTGGAAAGGATGCGTAAAGAGAAAATGGGCTTTACCATCGATTTGTTAGGAGAGGCGGTAATTACCGAGGGAGAAGCAGAGTCGTATTTACAAAGCTATCTGGATTTAATTACTCAATTAGGCACACAGGCTCAAAAATGGGCAACAGTTCCCGAAATTGACACTGCTGACGGAGAAAATCTGGCAAAAGTGCAAGTTTCTGTCAAATTAACAGCTTTTTACTCCCAATTTGATCCTGTTGATCCTGAAGGTGGTAAAATCAAAGTGTGCGATCGCATTCGTACTTTATTGAGACACGCTCAAGAATACGGGGCGGCGGTGCATTTTGACATGGAGCAGTATAATTATAAGGATGTCACCATTGCCATTTTACAAGAATTGTTGATGGAAGATGAATTTCGCTCTCGCACGGATATTGGGGTGACGATTCAGGGATATTTGAGAGATTCTGAGAATGATTTGAGAAGGTGGATTGATTGGGCGAAAAGACGGGGAAATCCTATTACTGTTAGGTTAGTTAAAGGAGCGTATTGGGATCAAGAAACCATTAAATCTCGGCAAAATCATTGGCATCAACCCGTATTTAACCAAAAACCAGAAACAGATATTAACTATGAAAATTTAACTCGTCTTCTCCTCGAAAATCATCAATATCTCTACGGTGCGATCGCATCTCATAATGTTAGAACCCAAGGAAATGCGATCGCCATTGCGGAAAGTTTAGGGATTCCGAAACGCAGATTTGAGTGTCAGATTCTCTATGGCATGGGAGAGAGTTTAGCAAAAGCGATCGTGAAAAAGGGCTACAGAGTGCGAGTATATGCCCCTTATGGTAAGTTATTACCGGGTATGGCTTACTTAATCCGTCGTTTATTAGAAAATACCGCTAATAGCTCGTTTTTACGGCAAAATTCGGAAGAAAAACCCATTACAGAATTAATCGCACCTCCTAGAGTTGAAGAATCCCCCCCAACCCCCCTTAATAAGGGGGGAGATAATGATGATAACCTTAATAAGGGGGGAGAAACTCTGGATACTCCTAATAAGGGAGAAGATAATATTGCAGTGATAACCAAGGATAAAGACTTTAACCCCGCACCTGATACGGATTATGGTAGGGAAGAAAACCTGAGTAAAGCCAGACAAGCCTTAACAAAAGTTCATAATCAGCTCGGAAAAACCTATTTACCCCTAATTAATGGCGAATATGTGGAAACAGAAAGCTATATCGACTCGGTTAACCCTTCTAATCCCACAGAAATTGTCGGTAAAATTGGCTTAATTTCTCTCTCTCAAGCAGATGAGGCAATGGAGTCAGCTAAAGAGGCTTTCAAAATATGGAGTAAAACCCCTGTCAAGGAAAGGGCGAATATTTTACGCAAGGCAGCCGACATTATGGAGACTCGTCGCCATGAATTAATTGCTTGGATGTGCTATGAAGTTGGTAAAATCATTAAAGAAGGTGATCCAGAAGTATCGGAAGCTATTGATTTTTGCCGTTATTATGCCACAGAAATGGAAAGGCTCGATCGAGGCTATAATTATGATGTAGCAGGAGAAACCGATCGCTATTTCTATCAACCTAAAGGTATTGCCTTAATCGTCTCCCCTTGGAATTTCCCCTTTGCCATTGCTACAGGGATGACGGTAGCGGCGTTGGTAGCTGGAAATTGTGCCTTACTCAAACCTGCGGCAACTAGCACGGTAATTGGGGCGAAAATTGCGGAAATTTTGTTAGAAGCGGGGATTCCTCAGGGAGTTTTCCAATATATACCCGGTAAAGGTTCGGTTGTCGGCGATTATCTCGTTAAACATCCTGATATTCATGTTATCGCTTTTACGGGTTCAAGGGAAGTCGGTTGTAAAATTTATGCCGATGCGGCGATATTGCAACCAAAACAGAAACATCTTAAGCGTGTCATTGCGGAAATGGGAGGCAAGAATGCCATTATTATCGATGAAAGCGCAGACTTAGATCAAGCTGTAGCTGGAGTTGTGCAATCTGCCTTTGGTTTCAGTGGGCAAAAATGTTCTGCTTGTTCCCGGGTAATCGTGCTAAACTCTGTCTATGATAGCTTTGTAGAACGTTTAACCGAAGCCGTCAAATCCATTAATGTGGGAGATGCGAAAAATCCTAGTACAAAAGTAGGACCTGTTATCGATGCTACAGCCCAAGCCCGTATTTTAGAATACATTGAGCAAGGGAAAAAAGAAGGTAAGTTAGCCATTCAAGTGCCTACTCCTGAAACGGGTTATTTTGTCCCCCCCACTATTTTCATTAATATTGCTGAAGATGCAGTAATTGCCCAAGAGGAGATATTTGGACCTGTTTTAGCCGTAATTCGGGCAGAAAGTTTTGATACCGCCCTTAAGATAGCCAATGGTACAGATTATGCCCTCACAGGAGGATTATACTCCCGTACTCCAGCCCATATCGACAAGGCTAGTAAGGAGTTTGAAGTGGGTAATTTATATATTAACAGAGGCATCACAGGTGCGATCGTCGCTCGTCAACCTTTTGGTGGTTTTAAACTGTCTGGGGTAGGCTCAAAAGCAGGAGGAGCGGATTATTTGTTACAATTTTTAGATCCCCGTGTGGTGACTGAAAACATCCAGAGACAAGGCTTTGCACCCATTGAAGGAGCGGATAATTAGGGGATTGGGAATGAGTAATGAGTAACGAGTAATAAGTAAAGATACTCGTATCGTTGGTTAGGTACTGAGCGATAGTTGAAGTATGCCCTGCGTCCTAATTTATGGAGATGTCTAATTGTTGATTATTCATTGTTAAGGCGGTTTCCAAGAAAGAATTTACCAATCTTCCTTATAATTCCCCCTT
>CAYPDC010000210.1:0-4053 GCA_964409355.1 uncultured Cyanobacterium sp. | reverse complement strand
TAACCAAAGAAACCTTAGAAGTATATTATCCTGATGGCACTCCATTTTTAACCACTATCGAATTAAAACAACGAGCAGAGAATGAAAAACAACGAGCTGATTCTGCTGAATCAGAATTAGCTTTCATTAAGCAATTTTTAGAGCAACAAGGCATCGAAATTCCAAAAATAGATAGTAGTAATAGTAATTGAAAACAAACTTCCCTAATTCTTGTCTAAGTTCAATCCCGAAGTGATCTGCTACGCAGTACGCATCTCTCCTTAATTCTTATAGATGAAAAATATTGACTATGATGGTATATTAGACCGATCATGTATGGGAAATATCGTCATCTTTCATAACTTTATATGTTTCTTTAATCCATCAGCAAAAAAATAAATCATCTTAAAAACCATACGGAGTTCCGCAAAATACTGGGAAATAATGGATGGCTATTTGCTGATCGCATCTTGAGTAGCTTTCCCAGAAGTCTATTGTAGTTTTTAACCACACTGCACTATAATAATCATATCAATCAAATTTCCTTCCTTAACAGTTAACAGAGGGATTATTCGCTATGACTGAAACCTTGTGCGATCGCTACCAAATCCTTAATCCTCTAGGCAGTGGGGGATTCGGGGAAACCTTTTTAGCAGTGGATTTACACAGCCCAACTCAGCGAAAAGTGGTAGTAAAAGCCCTTAAATCCGTTAATCATAATACTAGCTCAGAAATCATCGAAAAATTATTTCTCAAAGAAGCCCAAGTATTAGAAGAATTAGGACAAAATTGTCCGCAAATTCCCACCCTTTACGCCTACTTCTGTCAAGATGATAAATATTATTTAGTACAGGAGTACATAGAAGGAAAAAACCTCAGTCAATCAGGGATTCTTTCTTCTGATCGTTGTTTGACAATCTTAACATCCCTTCTGGAAACCCTCAAATATGTTCACAGCAAAAACATCATTCATCGAGATATAAAGCCCGAAAATATTATTATACGAGATTCTGACGGGCTTCCCGTGTTGATAGACTTTGGTGCGGTAAAAGAAACTTTAGGGAGTTTTACTACTTCATCAGGCTCAACGGTTTCCTCTGTCGTCATTGGTACAAAAGGATTTATCGCCCCTGAGCAAAGTACGGGAAGAACTGTTTTTAGTACAGACTTATTTGCACTGGGACTGACCATGATATATAGTTTAACAGGAAAATATCCCATTGAACTTCCTTCTAATAATATAACAGGGGAATTAGAATGGCAAAATTTAGTGGGGAATCTGCATCCTTCCCTAGCTAAAGTGTTAGAAAAGGCGATCAAAATGGATATTCCCAGTCGCTATCTCACCGTTGAGGCGATGCAAGAGGATTTACAAACAAGGGAAAATGTCGCTCCCTCTACGGTAAATTTAGTTAAGGATAATGCTAATACATCACCTCAAGCCCCTACGGTGATTATTCCTCCCACTCCTGTAATCAATAGTCAACCTTCTGTTACTCCTCCCACTCCTATAATCAATAGTCAACCTTCTGTTACTCCTCCAACTCCTCCTTCTCCACCTCCTCTCAGTCAGCCGATTTATAATTCTTCCCATGTTAACCAGCAAGAAAAAGAAAAATCATCGAATGTGGTGGTTATTTTAATGGTTTTTTTAATTGCCTTATTAGCAAGTTTATTTGGTTTTTTATTGAGTCAAAATATGAATCAAAATCAGGCTAATTTAGCTCAAACAGATCAACAAACAGAGGATAATCAGATTCAATTGTCAGAGAATAATCTGCCAGAAGAAACAGAAGAAGAGTTTGTAGAGGAAGAAGAATCTAATTTTTTAACCCAAGACGAAGCAGTAAATATTGTCGATAGATGGTATCAAGCAAAACCTGAAATATTTGGAAGAAATTTTAATACTTATTTAGTAGGAGAATTAACCACTGGAGAGCTTTACTACAATACAACTAAGTATGATGGTTCAGTAAATTGGCTAATTAATAATGGTTGTTATTATGTTTATGATTATTCTAATATTGATTCGGTAATTGCTTTTAATAATCAAACTTCAAGACCTAGTTTAACAGTACAAGTGTCAGAAAGATTGGCTTTAAGTGGTTCATCTAGGGCAGGATGTAATGGTGGATATAAAGCATATTCAAAACCCGTAACTTATTGGTTTGAGAAAGAAAATGATCTATGGAAAATTTATAATTATCAAGTACAATAAAAGATGAATAAAAATAAAAGAAAAGAAACTAATTTCCCCCTATCTATATCGACTTTAATAACTGTTTTTACCGCAATAATTGTTACCGCAGGGGCATACATTATCACGAGTAAACAAACAAAAGATAGTGTTGAGCAAGAAAAGTTAAAACCTGAACAATTGTCAGAAAATAATCAAGAAATTCCTATAGAGAAAGATAGAGAAAAAGAGGGTAATATCTCTAATGAGACGCAAAAAGAAACAGTAAATCCAGCAATCAAATCATCAGGTAATTTTATTAATCAAGAAAAAGAAAATGTAATTAGAGATAAAATTATCGACTTGGCAAAACAACGTAATTTACCTCTTGATAAATTATCATTTAGTTTATTTAATTTTAGTGATTATTCCTGTTTAAATATTAAGGCAAATAACTCTATTTGTTATACAAATTATCAAGATCAAACATCTCGTTATCCTGCTAGTATTGTAAAACTTTTTTGGTTAGTATTTGCATATCAAAAAAATCCGAATCTGAATGAAGAATTTAAAAAGCAATTAGAAGAAATGATTATTGATTCTGATAATGAGGCATCAAGTATGGTTGTCGATATTATTACTAACACAAAATCTTCTAAGGAAAAATTACCTAATCAGGAATTTCAACTATGGAAAAATAATAGAGATTCTTTAAATGAGTATTTTTATTCGAGAGGTTTTCAAAATATTAATATCTCTCAAAAAACATTCCCTATTCCTTATCTAAATATGGAAATGCCAGAGGGTGCAGATTTACAATTACGTCATCCCAATGGAGAGGAAAAACCCTTTAGAAATAAGCTCACCTCTCATAGTATTGCTTTATTATTATATCAAATTTATAGTCAGCAGTATAATAGTTCAAATGAAATGCTTTCTTTATTAAAAAGGGATTTAAACCCCTCTGCTTGGCAAGATGTTCCTTATAATGCTATTGAGGGTTTTTTAGGGCAAGGAATACCTGATAAAAATGCTCAATTTTACTCTAAAATGGGTTGGACTTTTAGCGGTAGAAATGATGGTGCGATTATTATTAGTCCAGATCAAAAAGCTCGTTATATTTTCGTTATTTTAGGGGATGATCCTGCTTTTTATGAAGATAAAACTTTTTATCCTGAAGTGTCGAAATTAGTTTATGAGGAAATGCTAAAATCAATTTAAAGATTACTTTGAGAAATTAATAAAAAAAGAAAAAATTTATGGTAACTTTAACAATTACAAAAAATCAAATATTGAATTTAATTGATCAACTTTCTTTATCGGAACAAGAAGAAATATTAAAATATTTAATACAAAAAACTAATTTAGATCCTGATGATACTCCTGATGACATAGTGATAGAAGGCATCAAACAAGGGCTTACTGAAACATTCACGGGGCAAACAATTCCTTTATCACAGATGTGGGGGGGGAATTGACGTTTAATAACTCTTTACCCATCGAATAATTAAGAATTAAGAATTAGCAAAAGAGAAGTCAGGAAAAAACTGCACATTATAAGCAGAAGTCCTTAAAGCATTAAATAAGCGGCGATCGCACGTCAAGAATGGGGCATTAATTTCCTGAGAAAGAGCGACATAAACACCATCATAAGCAGAAATTTGGTATTGATGAGCCATTTGAAACGCCGATCGCATTAGTTCCATCGTACTAACTACTCTCAGGGGAAAATCTTTTAAAATAGCTAAATTGCTTTCTGCTTCATTCGTTGAATAAAGATTCTGGCGCGCATATTTCCAAAAGACATTAGAAATTTCAATGTAGAATAAATCAGGGACATAGATTTCGTATCCACTCAATAGTTAGGGGTAAGGCAGAATCAAACTTGCCAAGATTCA
>CAYPDC010000209.1:0-4058 GCA_964409355.1 uncultured Cyanobacterium sp. | reverse complement strand
GTAACGTCAGTTACTTAGCTTTGTTTCTATGACACAAGCACAAAGTCTGTAGCTCGAGGTAAAACACCATTAGTTAACATCGCCAATTGTTCATACTGAGTACCATTGTTATAGTAAATAATCGGAGGTAGCTCTAAAGGATCGGTTGCAGTGGGATCAGTACCAACACCGTTATTGTAAACTACAACTATTTCTTCTGAGACACCATCAAAGATTCCTCCAACCCCATTATCTTGAGAATTTCCGTTTCTATCAAGCCAGAGGAAATCATTGGGATTTAACTGATAAAACTGAGTACCACTGGCAAAGGTTCTTGTTTTGAAAATATGATTAGCATTACTTAAAGTGGTTAAGTTAATACTACTATTAAGAATGTCTTTGTCTATGACTATCTTATCGATTCCATTGGTGAAGTTGGTAATAGTGTCTAAAGAGTCATGATTTTGCTCAAAAACAAACCAGTCAACTCCACTTCCTCCAGTTAAAGTATCACTACCACTACCCCCCAAAAGCATATTCGAGCCAAATTTGCTACCAATAAGAGTGTCCTCGCCACTACCACCATTGAGATAATTATTCCCACCTTTGCCGTCGATTAAGTCATTGCCGCCACCACCATAGATCATGTCACTTCCAGAATTAGAGCCAAAAATGGTATCATTGCCATCTAAAGCGGTCTCAACTCTATCATCTCCATAGATAGTGTTATTTCCACCTTCAGCATAGATAATATCATTACCCCTTAAGCCAAAAATCCGATCAGAAAATCTGGTGCCTCGGATAATGTCATTACGCAACGTACCTCGTATAAAAGCCATAATGTCACCTCATCTTTTTCTTTACAACTTAGGTGAATTCTTGATTGAGAACTACCCTAATTCTAACTTATTTGTTTGAGTTTTACCTTGAATCTTCATGCCTGTTTTGGCTAACATATTATCATTATTGGCTTGGGAGTATGTTTCTCCTAAAAACGTAGATCTCCTTTTAAACTACCTATGAAATCACCGCTCTGTGTCACCCCTAATTCTAGGCGCATAGAGGCTCTACTATCGGGCATTTGATACTCGATAATGCCACCATAGCTTAATTCTTCTTCTCTACTGTTAAATCCTTGATTTAGATCGATATAGTTACGAATATAAGGACCGATCGAAAAGTTATCTGTAATTTTCTGTGTCGCCTCAAGACCATAATAAACGGTATTACCTAATTCTAAGTTACCTTTGAAAATTGGTCCATTATTGAAACTGAATCTCCCATTGACAAAACCAACAACAGAACCATTGCCATATTGAGGAATAATCCCCAATGCACCAGTAACAGAAGTACCATAACTACGGGTTTGGCGAGAATAAGTGTAAGCTAGGGTAATCTGCCAAGGGTTATTCCCACTACTGGCACTATTCCAACTGAAGCGGAATAAGGGGCTATGGGTACTGATAGCTTTTAACATATTATTTTCATCAAATTCAGGGGTAGAAAAATTAGCGGTGGTTAAAGCATTAACATAAACCCCTATCCATGGTTCTTCAAAGCCGAAATCATTACGGCTTAAATCCCCCACGGAATTAGGATCAACGTTAAACCACACTCCTGTGTTGGCGGTATAAGCCCAATCCCCTGATGTTCCCGTATAGAGTCCTTCGATAGTGGGTAAATTTATATAACCATTAAAATATTTAATATTTATATCCCTGACAAAATCCCTCCGCAATACGAAGCGATCGTACGCTAGATCAAAGGTTCTAATGGGTACGGGATAGGCGGTTAAATAACGAGAGTTAAACTCTTGGACAAATTTTTGTCCTTCGGGGCTGATTAAAATTACCTGAGAGCCAAAATTTTCATTGATAGGTTGTCCTCGATTTTCAAACTCTGTGGTTTGTAAGGGAATAGTGTTTCCTAGAAAGGTTAAAGGTCCAAAATCTTTATTAGAAAGCCTTGCAGACTCTATAAAGGTGTCTCCTTCCCGCCATTCTCCTAGATCCTGTTGAATAAATTGTACTGCCCTTTTGATATTCCCTGTTCTGATTTGAAAAATATCTGACTCATCAGGAGTGATATAGGTGGGGAAGGTGATATAACCAGATACTTGATTCAAACTACTAGCAGAGTTTCCATAGCCGATCGTACTATTTAAGCGAGTATTTATATCTCGTCTTTGTTCTGATGTGGCTTTGGTGGCAATGGGTTTAAATATTTCGTTATTATCTCGTCTTTCCCTAGCTTTTTCCAGACTTTCATCCAAAATGTGGAGATCTAAAGTGTGAAATATTGCCCCTAGCATCATACCAATACTGGCATTAATACTTTGAGTCTCATCAAAATTGTTGAAATCGTCGGAAAGGGTGACAGATAAGCCGGGGTTAGTAAATAGATTATAAAAAACTGCTCCGACATCTTCTTTGGAATATTGAAGTAAAAAACGATTATGTAAACCACTGAAGTAAAATCGATACCAGTCATTTTGATCATTGGCGATCTCAAAAGTATTAATTTGGGGGGGTTGGATTCCCATATTTAGCCAGAAAAGAGAATTCCAATAATGATAATCTCTTTGTCTTTGGGTTAGAAAGGGATTGACTAAAATATTCAATAAGTCTTGGTTGTCAAATTTCCCGTCTTGAGCAATTTTAATACCGGGAGTAGAAGTAACTTCTCGATTAAAAATAGGGGCTGAACCTCCTGTAATGGGGTTTGTCCAATAAATTCCTGCTTGTTCTAATATTTCTTTAGAAATTGTTTCTCCTCGTTTGAAGTCAATCTCTGCTAAGGCTCTTAAATCGTTGGTGGGAAAACCCTGTAAAATTTGTGGGGCATTTTCTACATCTAAATTGCGGAATAAAGATCCACCCCCTTTGGGATTGAAAGTGGAAGCAACACCGATTTGACTATCGTTCACTGCTTGAGGAGATGGTAAAATAATTGTTTCTCCACTGTTTAGGTTGGTTCGACTACCCTCACCAACCGTGCCGATATTATCGGTATTGAATTGAATATCTCCTGCGGGTACTCCTTCGGGATTAATGATTTCCCCGGCTAAACTTATTACCTGAAAATCTGATAAATCCTGTACTTTAAATAGTCTTTGTAAATCGTTGGGAATTACCCACACTGCTTGATAACCAGAAAAACTCTGTCTTTGGGTTAATATTTGTCTTTGGGTAATACTTGTTTCTCTTCCCTCATAAATCGCACCGGTTAAAATACCTGCCACACTACCAATAATGGTATTATCTTCTAGTACCCAGTACAGTTGATCTTTATAGGGATAATAACCAAAACCAAATTTGTTCCAAAAAGGATTTTGAGGGGACTCTCTCAAGTCTAGGTTAAGATACATATCATCGATACGGGGTTTAAAGATAAAAGGGGAAAAGGTGAGACTATCTGAACCACCCACAATCCAAGGATATTTGGTGGCAGTACCACTTAAAGCCTTATCAATAAATTCGGCTACCACTTCGGGAGCTACAGTTATAGTTTCTGGGGGTTTTGTCTCTGTGGGGTCTTGTATTTCATCTTGTAGTGGATCAACGGGAAGAATTTGGGGATCAGGTTGACGTTCAAAAGGGATTATTCTATCTTCGGCTAATAAGTTACTTTGGGCAAATAACGGTTCTTCTGCGAAAGAGTAACTGTTAGAATTTTGCCAATTTTGATTAGGGTCGTCTGTGGTATTTAATGCTAGTGGTGGAATGATGAAAGATTCATTAAGCTCATTTCGACTACCCTCAATGAACGGAAGGGGTGCGATCGCACCTTCTGAGAGCAATAACTGAGCTAAATCGTATTCTTCCACACTCTGAGCGAGGAGATTATTATTAAAAGGAGTTAAGCTCACTTCTTGGGCAAATTCTGCTGGATTAAGGGCAATTTGAGGAGAGGCGATCGAGCCTGAATCACGGTTGGGGACTTGCATCGAGCGAAGTCGAGATGTCGTAGTCGAACCATTAGTGGCACTATTCTCATTTCGACTACCCTCAATGAACGGTGTACCCTCATTTCGACTACCCTCAATGAACGGAAGGGGTGCGATCGCACCTTCTGAGAGC
>CAYPDC010000208.1:0-4118 GCA_964409355.1 uncultured Cyanobacterium sp. | reverse complement strand
ATATAATAAACTATAATTAAGTTTAGTTAGTTTTTTGTCAACAGTCAATTGCTCCTGACACCTAACACCTCTCTATTAATTGCTTATTCAGATTTGCTGTAAAACCAGATTCAAACGGCTTTTATCTAATCCTTTTTCATGTAATAATAACCATGTTTGTAATAAATCAGGTCCATGTAATTCCCCTGTTAAACCCACACGGAGCGATCGCATCACAAGACCTTTTTTCACGTTTAAATCTTTAGTTATTTGTTTAATAATATTATTAGCAGAATCAAGAGTTAAAGGTTCATTTAAACTGTTAATTACTCCTTCTAAAACCTCTTTTACTCCGTCTTGAGTAACAAATTCTTGAGCCTCAGAATCAAGGGCAGAAATATCACTAAAAAATAATTGAACTTCCTTAACGGCATCGGTTAAACGAGTTAAACTAGGGGCAATTAATGCCGTAATTTGTAATAACCAACCTCTCTCAGTATCAGGATTAAATTGATAATCTGCTTCCTGCCAATAGGGCATTAATAAAGGTAGTAAATCTTCTGGTGACATTTTGTGTAAATATTGACTATTAATCCAATCAAGTTTATCCCAATCGAATTTTGCACCAGCTTTATTTACCCTTTCTAAACTGAATTTAGTGGCTACAGTATCAAGGCTAAAAATTTCCTCCCCGTCAGGAGAAGTCCAACCTAATAAAGTCATATAATTTGCGATCGCACCTGAGACAAATCCCATTTTGCGGAAATCATCAATAGAAGTGACACCGTCTCGTTTAGAGAGTTTTTTGCCTTCCGAGTTCAAAATTAGGGGAGTATGGGCAAATTCAGGCACTTTTGCCCCTAATGCTTCATATAACAAAATCTGTTTCGCTGTATTGGCAATATGATCTTCCCCTCGAATGACGTGGGTGATATTCATATCAATATCATCCACCACTACCGCTAAATTATACAACGGTTGCCCAAATCTCTCATTGTCATTGTCAGACATACGAGCGATTACCATATCCCCACCTAAATCACTTCCCTGCCACGTCACAGAGCCTCTAATTTGGTCTTTCCAGACAATTTGCTTCTGATCTTCAATTTTGAATCTAATCACAGGTTTACGCCCTTGTGCCTCAAATTCTGCGATTTGTTCAGGAGTTAAATGACGATGACGATTATCATAACGAGGTGCTTGATTATGGGCTTTTTGTGCCTCTCTCATTGCCTCTAATTCTTCTGGAGTACAATAACAAGGATAAGCGAAACCTTTATCTAGTAATGTTTGAATTGCCTGACGATATAAGTCTAATCTCTGAGTTTGGAAAAAAGGACCTTCATCCCAATGTAAACCTAACCATTTTAAACCAGATTGGATATTTTCTGTATATTCAGGCTTAGAACGTTCTAAATCGGTATCTTCGACTCTGAGAATAAATGTGCCTTGATGACGACGGGCAAACAACCAGTTAAATACGGCTGTACGAGCAGTACCTATATGTAAGTTACCAGTAGGTGATGGTGCAATTCTAACTCTAACAGACATAAATAAAATTTCACGATTATAATATTTGTGGCAGTATTCTATTGTATCAAAATCAGATATTGTAGTTGGGGGTTGGGAATTGGGAATTAGGAGTTGGGAGTTGGGAATTGGGAATATTTAGTTCGTAATTCGTAGTTCGTAGTTCTGAGTTCGTAGTTCGTAGTTCGTAGTTCATAGTTCGTAGTTCTGAGTTCGATCGACCTTGTCAAAGAAGATTATTTTTTGTTATAATCATTAAGTGTCATCTGGAGAGATGGCTGAGCGGTTGAAAGCGGCTTCCTGCTAAGAAGTTATGGGGTCATAAGCTCCATCGAGGGTTCGAATCCCTCTCTCTCCGTTTTAATAGTTATTTTCTTCTATCCATGACTTCCAAAAACGTGGAACTTGTTATCTTTGGTTTACCATTAATGATTTCAAGGGTGAAATTTCTTCTTTCTCTTTGTTTTGTACCATCTTTATAAAAATAAGTGTTTTTCCCTTCTAAGGTGATAGAATTACTTTGTTGATTAGTCACTTGTAATTCCTCCACGGTAACTTGTGCGAATTGATTGAAAAAACTAGGATCAAGATTTTGGGGATTAGCAAATATTTGACGGGCGCGATCGAAGTCTTTTTGTGAAACTAAACTATAAAACTCCTCTAAAGTGCTAACCGCAGAATCTGCACTCAAACTATTGACATTTTCAGAACTATCAGAATTATTATCATTAGTAAAGCTATCAGGATTATCAGGATTATCAACACTATCTACAGGATTAGCTTCCCCCGTTTCTGAGTTAACTATCTCCTCATTATCAGTGACAACGTTAGGAGTCTCATTATTGTTATTATTTCGAGATTCAGCTTCTACTCGTCTTCTCAATTCTTCAATCCTATTTCTCTCTAATTCAGCCTGTTGACGCTGTTTTTCCGCTTCAGCCCTTTTTTTTGCTTCTTCTTCCCTCATTTTCTGTTCCTCAGCAAGTCTAACTTCTGTTTCCGCCTTTTCTTGCTCAATTTGAGCTAATTGTGCCTGAGTTTGTTGGATATATTCAGTAATCAAAAATCCTGCCGCTACCAATACCCCCGCAATCATCGCACTGAGAATAAGGGGAAACCAACCACTTTTCTGTTGATTCTCTTGGGTATAAGTATTAGAAGAATAAGAAGGTTGAGAAACAGGAGGAGTAACAGGTTGAGGATAAGAGTTTTTTGGAGTAGTAGTTTGGCGAGGGGGTAAACTTTCCTTAGAATAGTCAGGAGGAGAAGAAGGTTTCACTGTTGCTCGAATAAATGGTTTGGGGGAAAAAGAAGGAGTAACAGCAGGAGAATTGGGATTAACGGGAATGGCAACGGTAGGAGAGTTAATTTCTGAATGAGAAATGTTTGGTAAATTGGGCACTTTTTCGGGAATTTCTTTTTTTTGGGGAATAACGGCTACAGTTTGCATCTCACTTAAGCATAAATCCTGTAGCATTTCCTTTGCGGTAGAATAACGATTACCTAGATCAATTTTACTAGCTTTGCTCAATACTTCTTGTAATTGTGGATCTATATTAGAGACGTAATTAGTCCATTCTAACTCCCCATTAAGGGAATTACTAGGAAACTCGATGGGATATTTGCCTGTTAAACTATAGATCATAGTTAAGGCTAGGGCGTATAAGTCACTACTATAAACTGTTCTGCCCGTGCTTTGTTCAGGGGGCATAAATCCTTTTGTACCCACTACCACTGAGCTTACCATTGAACCAGAACCAAGGGCAACAGTTCCCATGGTTTCTTTCACTGCCCCAAAATCGATTAAAATGGGTAAGCCATCACTGTGACGAATAATGATATTTTCAGGTTTGATGTCTCTGTGAATGATTTTTTGACTATGGATAAATTGCAGAGTTTGCAATAGTGATGTCAAAATAGTACGACATTGAGGGGAGTTAATGACACCGAAGTCGGAAAGGCTTGTGCCGTCTATATATTCTTGGACTAAGTAAAACTGCTCGTTTTCGACAAAATAGGCGTATAATGTGGGAATTTGCGAACAATTTTGCCCTAATTCTTCTAATACTTGTGCTTCTTTCTTGAATAAGTCGGTGATAATATCTGGGGAGACACGATGATTCGTGTTAAGTTGTCGCAGACGTTTGATGACGATGAGGCGTTGAGAGGGTAAATGGGTGTCTTTGGCTAGGAATGTCTCCCCAAAGCCTCCTTTTCCTAATGTATTTATTATCTGATAACGCCCGGCAATTAGTGAATCCATTTTAACTATCATCTCTCAACAAAAAAATCAAATAAATCATCTATTGAATATAGCAATTTATTTATGGATTCAGCTAGTGGTAGAGTGCGAAAATAATACGGATATTTAACTTACATCTTGTACAATACATTTAGCCCTACTATGGTGATGGACAATAAGGTGATTTCTGACAATAAATATACCAGTACGATCCCCCCTAACCCCCCAAAACACAAAGGGGGAATTATCAAGAAACGGGTAAATTCTTTCTTGGAAACCACCTAAAAAGGCATCAAAATTTCCAAAATTGATAGTCATTAAAAACCAAAAGTTTCTTCACTGAATCAGAATTAAAGCAGAATTAAAC
>CAYPDC010000207.1:0-4173 GCA_964409355.1 uncultured Cyanobacterium sp. | reverse complement strand
GCAGCTTCGCCAATAGCCTCCATCCGTCGGCTACTGCGTATCTGCCGGACGTTGTGTGCAAACCTAAAAACAGACACTACCAATGAATGAGATTAAAGTTGAATACAAGATTGTTCCAAAACAAGGAGAAAGAATTGCAGACATCCTTGGACTTCTAAAAAAGGATATAAGTTGGGGTACTTTTATTCCAAGACTAAATTCTGCTGAGAACTCATTAAAAAAAGCACCTGTTATTCCTGATTATTCTCCTGACAGGTTTGAACCAACAGTTGACCCAAAAGAAAATAATATTGTAGAACTATCCTTTAATGCAGAAATGTTCGATTTTGAACGTGAAGGAATTAATCATTTTATTGGAACAATTGCAGGAGATATTTTATTCAATAATAAAATTGAAGAGATTAGAGTAAATAAAATCTCTTTTACCCCTAATTTATATGACACCTATTTTAAAGGGCCTAAATCAGGTACAAATGTTTTACGTGAAAATATATTACAGTCCACTCTAAATAATACAAAGAGACCTATTGTGGCTTTTACTGTTAAACCTAGACTAGGTCTTAATATCGCTCAGTATGAAAGAATAATTTCAGACGCAGCAAAAGCTGAAATTGATATAATTGAAGATGATGAAAGATTAGTTGACCCAAGGTATTGCCCATTTAAACAAAGAGTAGACGCAATACATAACTTAATTCAGAATGGAAGCAAGTCTATGTTTTCGGTCAACCTTACTGGAAACCCTGATTTATTGCGAGAGAATGTTGAATATGCTTATCAAAAGGGTATACGGATATTCAAATTGGATGTTATGGTTGCTGGTTTTGATATGCTCAAAAAGCTAAACGATATACGATATGGTTTTGAGGAGCCAACAGCCATTACAGTTTTTCCTGATGTTTATGAAAGTTCTTATAGGCACTTAAGCAGAAGTGCTATTTTGGAATTAGCCAGATTATGTGGTGCTGATATTATCTATGCTGGGTCATCAAAATACTCTCGAATGGGTGTTATTGATAATCCTGAAGATTTAGAAACAGATGTTTTAAGACTAATTAGTATTCATCATGAATTATCTAGAAACATAAATAATACCATAAAACCTACATTACCAACGATGACACACGACATCTATCCATCTTCTGCTGAAAGGTTGATATATGCGATGAGATATTACAAACACTATGACTATGCGTTCTTTATCGGTGGCGGAATTGCTGGCTTTGATGATGTCGATAAAGATATTTATGAAACTGGGAAATTTTGGATGGAACTAGTGAAGAGAGCAGGTTCAAAAGATATCTCAGGCTTAAAAAATTTTGCAGATATAGGAAATATTATTGAAAACTAATGAACATGGCAGTAATAGATTTTGATATTTATTTAAAAATTATCGGGGGGATTGGATTGTTAAGTGCTCTTTCTCAAGTAACTTCATTTTTTAAATTAATAGATGAAATTAAAGGTCTCTATACCAAAATTGAGGGAAAAAGGAAAAAAGAAGATTATTCTGGTTTCTCTCAAAAATTTCCTGAAAGAATTGAAGCTGATTTAGAATCTACTAAAAATTTAAAGCCCTTCTACGATAATTTAATGGTTGTACTAGTAAGTTCCTTACTTTCCGTAATTTGTTATGCAATCTGTAAAAACATTCCCTGTCTTGTGAATGAACCATGGTATTTTAATAGTATAGCTATAATCAGCTATCTATTTGTGTTAATCATTCCTTGTTATTTCTTGGTTGTTCTATACAGGTTTTTCAACCTGTATTATAGATTAATTAATTACAATTCATTAGATGACATTTATTCCTTTAAGCCATGATGAGATTAATTAGAAAAAATATACTACTTATTACTGATTCAACTGGAAAAGAACATTTGTATAACTTACCCATAGGTATTACGGTTAAGAACTATTTATTGAAAGAAATAAAAAACGATAAGATTGTAATTCAGCATCAAGATAAACCTGGCCATGATTTTTCAAAACTTATTAATTTATATAAATCAAATACGCCGTTAGAATTCGATTTTAGTGGTGAAAAACTTTTCATTTCTTTAGTATATGAGAATCGTGATTACCTTGAATCAATTGCTTTGCTTAGAGAAACTCATTACATGAACAATGTTCCAAACGGACTTTACATTACTTTAAAAAGAGATAGTGAGTTAATAGGTGTAATTGTTTTCTCAAAATTAACCTATACAGTGCCTGTTGGTCGACAAATTTATTTTTCTGGAAATTCAATAAGCAAAGAAGAAAAGGAAGAACTTAGAGAATTTTCAAATCACAATACTGGATGGATTAGTAGAATTGTAATTAAAGAAAAATCTAAAGGGTATGGCGTTTTCTTTTTAGAATCTTTACCAAAACTGATAGGTTCAATTTTTCCAAATGGCAAATTAGACTTTGTTGAGGTTCTTACTTCAAGTTCTGAAAAAGAGATAACTCAGAAGCTTAATCTAGATGTCGATATAACTAGAGAACAATTAATTACCTTCAAACATAGAAATGACTTTTTCAGTAAAGCTGGTTATTTAAACATTGAAATACCATCAAAAAAAGCACTAGGTATTCGACGTAACTATATCTATGAAAATGGCATCCGATTGCCCAAAAAAGAACGAGTTAAAAAGTTTTATTATATGAAAGAGCTATCTAATCAAAAAAGACTATTTGTCCCATTAGCAAAAGAAGCTTATGAATGGTTTTTAAATAATGATAAGCAGTGGGAAATTCGCAAATTGAATAGTGGTCAATACAATACAAAAAATTTAGTTGAATGTAGGCGTGTGGAATTACGGCTAGGCTATAGACCTGGTAATAGCATATGGGGTGTGATTGATGCAGTAAAAATGTATAATAATGCAGATGAATTAGTTAATGCAATAAATTTTAAACTATTAATTCCAACAGCTAAAAACAAAAATGAAGCAATAGAAAGAATTAATGATTTTATTGGTGAAGAATCTCAGATAATTACATTTAAAGTAATCAAAGACAATGAATAATAAAGTTAGAAAATATGTTGCTAAGTCAGTTAGTTTGAAAGATATCTACTATGATTTAGTTATAGCTAAAAAAAAGACATCTACTATTCGATATGGTTATGTTTTATTCAATGATATTGAAACAACATTGACTTTTGGCTCTAAGCCTACACTGAATGTTGTAATCAAGAAACTGGATTATAGCAAAACATATGGAACTATTGATAATAAAGATGCTGAAAAAGACGGATATGAATCTTTGGAAGAACTCAAAACAGATATTAAAACGTATTACCCTGAAATAAAAGAAGATTCACCGTTGACAGTTATTCACTTTGATATTGTATTAAGGTCAGCACACAACATTTTGTATAAGTAATGGCAGGCAAAGTGCTAAATATCAAGGCTTGTAGCCCGCTCAAACTACGTAGCGGTTTGACAGGAAAGAATCCCGCAATCTGCCACTACTCATACAATTTACCGTTAGGGGCAATTAAAAAAATGAGCGAATGGACTTAGAAAAAATCTCGCAGACGATTTTAAGACTTAAGGAAAAGGACGACAAGCTCAGAGCCAAATTGATAGAAAATGGAACACTTTCAAATGGCTATAATCAGGAAATGGAAGCCATTCATGACAGTAATGCGGAAGAACTTAATCGAATAATAGATGTAATTGGGTTTCCGACTTCTGAAAAATTAGGAAAAGAAGCAAGTAATGCAGCTTGGTTAATAATCCAACATTCTATTGGACAACCAGACTTCATGAAAAAATGTGCTGCACTTATGGAAATAGAAGTTGAAAATGGGCAAGCAGACAAAATCAAATTTGCTCATTTAACTGACCGAGTTGCTATTTTCGAAGGTAATCCGCAACTGTACGGAACCCAGTTTGATTGGGACGAAAATGGAGAAATGAGTCCAGTAAAAATGGACGAGTACGACAAGGTTAACGAGAGAAGGAAAGCGATTGGTCTTAATTCTCTTGAAGAACAGATTAAGGTCATGAGAGCAAGAATTAAAACTGAAAATCAACGACCACCAAAAGATTATGAAGAAAGAAAAAGAGAGTATGACGAATGGAGAAAATCTGTTGGTTGGATAAAATAAAATAAAAAACTGCCCCTAACATTTAAGCATTAAAGGCCGGGGCCGCAAGGCGCGCCCCGGCCTTTAATGCT
>CAYPDC010000206.1:0-4229 GCA_964409355.1 uncultured Cyanobacterium sp. | reverse complement strand
ATTATGCTTTCAAACATTTGATCACACTCAGATTATGAACCTTTAAAGTATATCTTGATCAATATGAAACAGAGCGAAATTGGCACGGCTTACTAATTGTACTAAACCAAAAATTAGAGTTAGGGTCAGAAATTCCCTATAAAAACTTGCTTAATACTCAAGTAGAAAGATTCTACTTAGAAGACTTATTAGATCAAGACAATTTAAGCCCTAATTTAGCCTTGCTAAGATTAATCATAACACCAGAAGCTCAAGCACCATCAGAAGCGAGAGAGATTTTAAACAGTGCCACAACGGAAACAGAATTTAGACTAAAATTAGACTTAGTAGAAGCAATACTGGTGAACAAATTTACTCAATCAAGTATAGAGGAGATTCAAAAAATGCTTAATCTGAGAGAAGCTGATGTGACTCAAACCCGCTTTTATCAAGAGGTTTTAGAATTGGAGATTATTAGCAGAATTAATTGAAGCCCAAAAAGAAACTGAGAGACTTTTAAAAGAACAAGCTCAAGAAGCTGATCGTCGTTTTCAAGAAGCCGAGCACCGTTTCCGAGAAACTGAGACACTTTTGAAAGAACAAAGTAAAAAAACAGATCAACAAATTAGGGCGGTAAACAAAGAATTGGGAACTTTAGGAAATCGTTTAGGGGAATTTGTCGAATGGCAAGTGCGCCCTGCCGCCGTCAGATTATTTCGAGAGCGAGGTATTGATATTAGAGAATTATCGGCTGATATTTCCGTTAATGATGGCGATGAAGCTATGGAAGTTGATTTATTGCTAATCAATACTACACAAGCAGTGGCGATCGAAGTGAAAAGTAAACTAATAAAAGCGGATGTGGACGAGCATTTAGAACGATTGAGTAAATTTAAAAGATTATTACCCCGTTATCAAAATATCGAATTATTAGGCGCAGTAGCGACAATGTAGCACCATTAGAAGTTAGTCGTTATGCTTATCGTCAAGGATTATTTGTCATTACGCAGTCGGGGGAAGATTTAGTGATTGTTAATGATCAAAAATTTGAGCCAAAAGTGTGGTAAGGATAATGATAATCAAAAAGGTTCGATCGCACTTTAATTCTCAGTAAATTACACTATCATTAAAATAGTTTATTGCATCAAGCCAAGGGAAATTATGACAGCTACAATCCTTCAAAACCCTAGTGAAAATTTAACTCCAAAAAACTACTATACTCCTGAAGAATATCTGGCTTTTGAGGAAAATTCTGAATTTAAACACGAATATAGAAATGGAGAAATAGTACTGATGACAGGAGGAACAACTAATCATAACGAAATTGCTAGTAATTTTTGCTCTCATCTTAAGTTTGCTCTCAAAGAACAAAATTATCGAGTTTTTATCGGGGATGTTCGTCTTTGGATACCTCGTTATCGTCAATATACCTATCCTGATGTGATGGTAATTCAAGGTAAACCTATCTATGAAGGAAAAGGAAAAACAACGGTAACAAATCCCATCTTAATTATGGAAGTTCTCTCAAAATCTACTCAAGATTATGATAAGGGAACTAAGTTTGACTATTATCGAGCAATTCCTGAGTTACAAGAATATATCTTAATTGATCAATATCAATATCATATTCAAAAATTTACTAAAAATAGTGATAATAATTGGGTTTTAGGGGACATTGAGAACCCAGAAAATATAGTAAATTTAGAGTCATTACAATTGCAAATTTCCTTAAAAGATTTATACGACAATGTTGATTTTGATGATTCTGAAGATAAAAATTAAACAAATGATCATCTAATAAAAGTTCTTTTTCATTATTTAGGGTTGCCATTACCTCAAATGCTTTCATCAATTTAACTCCATTTAACTTTAAACCTATCTTATCATGCTAAATAATTTTAATGAATTGGTGTGATCGTATCTATTTCAATGACAACATAAACAGAAATTATAAAACTAAAAAATCTCAGTTAAATCTAAGGTAAAATCAGGCAAAATATCTTCCCCTGATAAAATTTGAGGATTATTTAAAACCTCTTTTTCTTGCCCTTGACGATAAATTTCTACTTGTTTTTTATCAGGGTTAATTAACCAGCCTAATGTTACTCCATTATCCATATATTCTGCCATTTTCTCTTGAATGTCTTGTAAAGAATCACTCGGTGACATTAATTCTAAGACAAAATCAGGGGCAATGGGCGAAAATTTAGTCTTTTCTTCTGCTGTTAATTTATTCCATCTTTCTATTTTAATATAAGCTACATCAGGAGAGCGATTACTACCTTTTGGCAGTTTAAAACAAGTCGAAGAATCAAACACTTTACCTAGTTTTTTTTGACGATTCCACATTCCAAACTCAACAATTAATTCAGCATTGTAGCTACCTGTTTCACAACCAGTAGGTGACATAATAATAATCTCTCCTTTTTTATTTCTCTCTAAATTTATTTCAGGATTGTTACGACAAAGTTGATAGAATTTTTCATCATCAATTTTAGAAATTACATCCAAGTTAATAGTATAAGCAGTCATTATTCTATTTCTCCATGCGATCGAACCTAATTTTATAATAACACCCACAGCAAAAAGCACCCCCTAAGTTAATAGAGAGTACCTTCTGATTATTTATTTATTTTACTAACCGTTATATAACGACAAATTTATTAAGAATTGTAACGGTTTTTAAGTTTTTTAAATTAATGATAATGATTAGTTTTGCTTATAATGGGTCTAAAATTCCCTCAATATATAGGTTTATGCCTGATTTTCAAGACTTTTGTTAGCCCTCAATTTAATTCACAATTGCTATAGTTGAGATGAAAAGTAATTGAATAAATTAAAAAAGATGAGTGTTAGTGCTGAAACTCGGATGAAATGGACAAGTGCTGACTTGGAGTTTTTACCTGAAAATGATTATAGGTATGAAATTATTGATGGAGAGTTATACATGACTAGAGCACCTCATTGGAAACACCAAAAAGTAATTCTTGCTATTGGTAAGTTTTTAGATATTTGGTCAAATCAAAGTAAATTGGGAGAAACTGTCATCAATCCGGGTATAATTTTCACTGATGATAATAATGTTATTCCGGATCTAATTTGGATTAGTCATGAACGGTTAGAATCTTCTGTGGATGAGGGGGGACATTTTACCAGCGCCCCTGAATTAGTGGTAGAAGTTTTATCACAGAAATCTAATGACATAAAAAGAGATAAAGAAATAAAGTTAAAACTATACTCTAATCGAGGGGTAAGAGAGTATTGGATAGTCGATTGGCAATTAAAACAAGTGGAAGTTTATCGTCGTCAAGAGGCTAAATTAACTTTAACAATAACTCTGATTAATGATGATTTAATTACCAGTAATTTATTACCTAATTTTAGTTGTCAAATTAGTGATTTTTTCTTGTAAATCAATATTCACAATCAACTCTTGGCGTTGCATCTTCATGGGATGACGCATGAATGTATAACATAAGCGGAAGCTAGAAGACACAAGATATACTTTTTTGCAAACTTTTTGAAATCATCCCGCAATGATGCAACGCCAAAAAAGGGTTAGTTATACAGGTTTTATTTTCTCCCTGATAAATGGGCTTTCCCTTCACTACCATTACATCGGGATAAGTGTAGAGGCGATCGCATTCTATCCATAACCGCACATCATTAATATAAACTTGATATTCTTTTGCACTAAGTTGTGTAAAGAAAAATGAAGCAATAGTTAAAGCTAATGTATTATGATTAGTTGTGCCTCCAGTCATCGGGATAATTTCTCCATCATGATATTCGTTTTTTTCCTCGGCGGTTTCTTCTAAAGCAAGATATTCTTCGGGGGTATAGTATCTTTTTTCTTCTGAATTGGAGATTATGTTTTTTTGTTGGTCATTTAAGGCGATCACACTTGTCATAAGGAGAAATTGATTAGGGAAAATTTGTCTAGTTTAATGATAACAAAAGCCTCAAAGTCAAAGAATAACTTTTAATTGTTATTTTTTTGTAGTGATATTGACCTCTGAGATTAAAATAAAAACAGTCAAGGAAAGGCATTTTATGTTCATCGACGGGTATCATGCCTACAAACATTACTGGGGAGCATCCCATTTTGGCATATAAACTATACTAGTAATAAAAAGAATAAAAGTTGTGCTATTGAAATTTAACATACTTTTCTGATTTATGAAGATAATGGAACTATCTAGGAGTTACGCATTGACAAATTAACTTAAATATGTTGTTGAAAATAATCT
>CAYPDC010000205.1:0-4231 GCA_964409355.1 uncultured Cyanobacterium sp. | reverse complement strand
TATCCCCTCATCACCCTATCCCCTCATCACCCTATCCCCTCATCACCCCATCCCCTCATCACCCCATCCCCTCATCACCCTATCCCCTCATCACCCCATCCCCCTAAATCATGCCCTAATTCAGCAACGCCATAATTGAATTGAACTAGCCCTTATCAAGAGTACGACGTTTAAAGACCATTTCATAAGCCTCAATGATGTCACCTTCTTGCCACTGGGCAAATTTATTAACTGCAATACCACACTCAAAACCAGATGCTACTTCTTTCACATCATCTTTGACACGACGCAGAGAATCTAAATTGCCGTTATAGACTTCTTTGCCATTGCGTAACACTCGTATAAAACGGTTACGAACAACTTTACCAGATAGGACATAACAACCGGCAACTGCACCTTTACCGACGGAGAAGACAGCACGAACTTCAGCTCTACCAAGGCTTTCTTCCACTTCTTCGGGATCGAGTAAACCTTCCATCGCCCCTTCAATTTCATCTAACAATTTATAGATGACGTTGTATTCTCGGATGTCAACCCCTTCTTGTTCGGCGGCTTGACGCGCACCGGGGGCTAAGGTGGTATTGAAGCCGATCACCACTGCACCAGAAGCGGCGGCTAAATCCACATCGGTTTCTGTCACTTCCCCCGCACTGGCTAATAAAACTCTGATTTGTACTTCATTTTGGGGTAATTGTTTGAGTGAACCGATAATCGCCTCTACTGAGCCTTGTACGTCTGCTTTAATGATTAAGTTAAGTTCTTTTAATTCCCCTTGTTGTGCTTGTGCTGATAAACTGCTTAAGCTGACTCGACGGGATGCCATTGCCTGTTGTAAACGATTATCTCGTTTTGCTTCAGCACGACTTTCGGCGATCGCCCTTGCTTCTTTTTCATTGAGATAGACTTCAAACTCGTCTCCTGCTTCGGGAATTTCATTTAAACCGAGAATTTCCACGGCAAAAGAAGGACTAGCCACTTCTACTTTATCTCCTTGATCGTCCACCATCGCCCGAATTTTACCAGCAACTGCACCAGCGACAACTACATCACCAACCCTTAAAGTACCATTTTGTACTAACAATGTAGCAACAGGACCTCTGGCACGATCTAAATGTGCTTCGATTACCGTACCTTTGGCGGTGCGATCGGGGTTAGCCAATAATTCTTCTACCTCAGAGACTAAGACAATCATCTCCAAGAGAGTATCTAAATTGTCTCCTGTTAAAGCACTGACAGGAACCATTACGGTATCACCGCCCCAATCTTCAGGGACTAACTCTAATTCTGCTAACTCCTGCTTGACGCGATCGGGGTTTGCATCAGGTTTATCAACCTTGTTAATGGCTACCACAATGGGAACTTTAGCCGCTCTGGCGTGACTAATCGCCTCTTTCGTTTGAGGACGTACCCCATCATCTGCGGCTACCACTAACACCGCAATATCCGTCACTTTTGTACCCCTTGCCCTCATGGCTGTAAAGGCTTCGTGACCCGGAGTATCTAAGAACACAATCTGTTGAGTGACTCCCTCATGTTCCACATCCACATGATACGCACCAATATGCTGAGTAATTCCCCCTGCTTCTCCTTGAACAACTTTTGTATTTCGGATAGAATCGAGTAGGGTGGTTTTACCATGGTCAACGTGACCCATAATAGTGACAACAGGAGGACGTTTTTGTAAACTATCCAAATCTGTCTCCGACAACATTTCTGTTTTAGCGGCACTAGCTTTTTCTTCCTCTGTGATCACCTCAACTCCTAATTCTTTGGCGATCATTTCTGCGATTTCCATATCCACCGTTTCGGTAATATTAACCGCAATACCTTTGAAGAAAAGTAGTTTAATAATTTCTGTGTCAGGGGTGACTAATAAATCAGCTAATTCCCGCACTGTGGGGCTGTTTTTGAGGACAATAAATTCAGGGAGTTCTTGTTTTTCAGCTTTTCCTTTTCTTTCTGCTTTTGTCTCTGATTTACCATCTTTCTTAACAGGTTGTTTTTTGGGCGATCGAGCCTTTTCGGTGGATAACGCAGTTTCTTTTTTCGCTTGAGGAGGACGTGCTAGGGCTAAATCTACCACAGTGGTATCTTCTTCATCCTCATCAAAATAATCCTCTAAATCATCATCCTCATCCATGACTAAAGAACGACGTTTCTTAACCTTCTTACCTTCTTTCTTCTTCTCAGAATCTTCGTCTTCATCTTCCCAAACCGCACCAGTACCCGGTTTTTTCTGTTTGGGCTTTCTGATTTTAGGTTTTTCTAGTAATAAGGGTTCAGCATCTAAATCCTCATCCTCCTCACCTTTAGGTTTTGTCTCCAAATCATCATCGTCCAAATCCGATTCAATCACGGCCGGAGGACGCTGAGGAGGTCTTTGTAGTTTGGGTTTCGGTGGCAGTTTAGCTTTATTATCTGTTTCCGCCGAAGAAGAACTCTTACTATCTTTAATTACTAGGGGTTTACTAGGCTTAGAAGGTGCGTCACTGGAGACTCTTCCATTGGTAGATTCTTCTCGACGACGAGGAGCATTTTTGTTATTTTCACTAGCATTTTGGTTATTTTTAGGACGACGATTATTACTTCTGTTTTTCGTAATTTTATTTTTAGCTTTTTGCTCTTCTTCGGAAACCGTATTAGCACCATCATTTTTCGGAACTGATTGCTTCTCGTCATTAACCTTATTAATGGTAGGTTTTTTGAATTCGGGAACATTAGGTGGTTTTAATTCAGGTCTTTTTGGAGGAGTCGGCCGTGCCACTGGTTGTTTAAGACTTTTTTCCTCATTAGAAACACTATTAGATGAATCATTCTTAGAAACGACCTTTTCTGAATTAGAGGCGGATTTTTTAACCTCTGTAGAGGCTTGTGGTGGACGAGGTGGACTTAAAAGCACTGGAGAATTATTCTTTTCTCCAAAAGCATTCCCAGACTGACCTTCATTTTTATATACAGCCAATATTTCCTGCTTTTTATTCTGTGGTTTTGTAGGGGCGGAAGGATGCTTCGATTTTTCGGGGGAGGTTTTCTTTACTGGATTCTGTGCCGATGTCATATTAGGGGCTTTTTTTACTGCGTTTTTAATATCTTGTGCCTGAGATTCGGTGATTGTGCTACTATGATTCTTCACCTCAATGGATAACTGAGAACATATTTCTAATACGTCCTTGTTGTCTAATGCAAGCTCTTTCGATAAGTCGTATATTCTTACTTTTCCGTTTTTCATCCACAAATTGCCTTGAATGTACTATATTTTACTTTTTAAGGAAGTTTAATCAAATTTAATTACGATGTTGAATATAACAGTTTTTTTATTTTGGTATAGAATTAATATTCATGAACGCCGACTCTGTTGATTAACATCTATGTATTATGATCGTTTTTATTTTGGGAATAATCAATGATTTATTAGACTTCGACCTAATTCGGGCTAGAAGCCCTAAATAGTCTGAAAAAATGTTAGTTTCTATCAGATGTCTATAAAGAAAATAAAGTCATAATTACCCTAGATCTTATTTTACCTTAAAATGTTAGCAGAAAAAATGTTAGCGAAAAGCACGAATAAACTAAGACACATTTATCCTCGGTAGCTCATAATTTAATCTGAGCCATCTTCGGCAAGACAAATTAAAACAGTGTTAATGACAGACTTAAAACTATCTCATCTCAACTCTAAAGAAGAAGTGGAAATGGTGGACGTTTCCGCTAAAATCCCTACTGCCCGAAGCGCGATCGCATCTGCTAAAGTTTTATTAAACCCCACTACCCTAGAGATAATCTTACAACAGGAAAACCCCAAAGGAGATATTATCGCTACGGCGAAGATAGCAGGAATTATGGGAGCAAAACAAACATCTTCTCTGATTCCCCTGTGTCATCCGTTACCCTTGCAAAAAATTACTGTTGATATTCAGCTAAATCAGGAAGCCTGTTGCTATGAAATTCTTGCTACCACTAAAACCAAAGCTGAAACGGGGGTAGAAATGGAGGCTTTGACCGCAGTGTCAATTACCGCTCTTACTCTCTATGATATGCTAAAGGCGATCGACAAATCCATTACCATCACCGATATAAAGCTAATCCGTAAAACAGGAGGAAAATCGGATTTCAATGGACTTCTGCATTAGACTTTTCCAATATGTTGACATTTTAAGGGCTAAAGCCCTTACTACAACCTCAGTTCGATATAAGAATTGTTGATTTAGGTAGGTTTCAGGTTTCCGGTTGC
>CAYPDC010000204.1:0-4261 GCA_964409355.1 uncultured Cyanobacterium sp. | reverse complement strand
ATCACCCCTTCCCCTCATCACCTCATCACCTCATCACCCCTTCCCCTCATCACCCTCTCCCCTCATCACCCCTTCCCCTCATCACCTCATCACCTCATCACCCCTTCCCCTCATCACCTCATCACCTCATCACCCTCTCCCCTCATCGCCCCTTCCCCTCATCGCATTTTTTATTTCCCAACCATTTTTTCGCTCACCCTTAGGATAATCTTTTGCGTCTGAGTTTCTCTGCCCTTTGTTGTAGTCGAAGAAAATTCTCCGATTGAACTATCTCCGCTACTTCTTCCTCTTTTTTATCCTCGTCAATGTAAATTTCAATATCAATTCTATTTTTTAGTTCTTGTATTTCTAATTTATTTTGTTTTAACTCCTTAATTAATTCTTGAGCATTTTGATAGCGATCGGTGAAATGATAGCGTGTCATTTTATCAATGATTTTAGCTGTAACTGGACTCACATATCGATCGCTATCCCAGATTATATTTCCTGTTTGAGGATCTCTGGGTAACTTACCCGGAAAAATTCCCGTTAAACAATGAATTGCCACCATACCTATTGCATAAATATCACTTGCCATGACAGGTTGCCCCGCGAGTTGTTCGGGAGAAGCGTAACCTTCGTTAGAAACGGTTGAGTTTTTTCCTTCATTCTTGAGGTTAAAAACTTGTTTAATACCCCCAAAATCGATTAAAACTAAGCAATTATCGCATTGACGACGGATAATATTTTCCAGTTTTATGTCTCGATGAGAGATGTTATATTGCTGAATAAAACTCAATATATCCATCAGTTCTTCTATAATTTCGAGAACTTCCTGTTCGCTATATTTGCCTTTTTCTTTTAATTCTTGAACTAGGGTTTTTCCTTCCATATATTCATGAATCAGGAAAAATTTATCATTATCTTGGATATAAGCCAGTAAATCAGGTATTTTGTCATGCTTACCAATTTTTTCAACTATTTTAGCTTCCGTTTCTAGTAATTTTTCGATAATGTTGAGAATTTTTGGATCACGAGAATGGGCATTGAGACGTTTAACAACACAGTAGGGTTTACCCGGTAGTAATAAATCAATGGAGAGATAGGTATTGCCTAAACCTTGTTTTCCTAAACCTCTGACAATTTGATAACGATTAGCAATTACTGAACCTTCATCATAAGTTGCTGCCATAGAAGGTATATTCACTTCAGATTGCGATTGCAATAACATTTGGAGAACTGCGATCGACTTTTCTTGATCTAACACCTGTTTTTGAATGTCTAACTGTTCTTGTTTTGCTTGATAGGCATTATAACCCATAAAAAGAATGGCACTAATGACAAAGGCAAGAAGAGGAGTGACAACGGGTATCCAACCGCCAAAAAAGAAGATAATTGCACCACTGCCAATAATAATCACGATACCTGATATTTGTCCGAGAATCATGATTAAAGGACGGGCAATCCAAAATGCCGACATAGAGCCGACTATGCCCCAAAGATAAATCCATAGTAATTCTTGTTCTTCTCGCCAACTCCAAATTAGCCTTCTACCATCCATCGCCGCCGATAAAAACTGACTTGCCATGTGGGCATGAAGCGTCACTCCCGGCATTAAGCTAGTATCAATTCCTTGATTACTCAGAGGAGTCAAAAAGACATCTTTTAAACTAGGGGCAGAAACACCGATTAAAACAATTTTATTTTCGATTAATTTCGGATTGACTTTTCTCTGCAAAACGTCTCTTAAGGTAACATAAGGAGTGGGATTTTCACCCCGGCTGAAATCTAGCATAATTTGATAACCGCTAGAGTCTATATTACGATAACTTCCTGTATTTCTTTCAAGGGGTTTAAAGGTAGTTTGTCCTAATTTTAACCAACCTTCTGCTGTTACTTCGGGAGTAATATCCTGTGCGATTAAATAGTTG
Organism: uncultured Cyanobacterium sp.; assembly: GCA_964409355.1. Classification (GTDB taxonomy): domain Bacteria; phylum Cyanobacteriota; class Cyanobacteriia; order Cyanobacteriales; family Cyanobacteriaceae; genus PCC-10605. The sequence continues at coordinate 2,351 of CAYPDC010000204.1, read as the reverse complement.
AGAGCTAGTTGTAGTCCAAAAGAATAAGGAGTTGGGCATCGACTTTCTTGGGGTTGGACATAAAATAAATTTCTTCGTATTACTCCATCTCGATCGACCACTATATCAGCAAAACCCACTAAATCAAGGGGTAAATCAGGGGGCGGTGCTACCGCCGGTTGACTGACGGATTGTTCTAATTTACAGACTACAGAGATGCGATCGCTCCCTGCAAAAAGATTGGATAATTCCTCGCTTCCCGGTTCGACAGGTAAATCTCGATATAAGTCAATACCAATGATATTAGGGTTACTTTCAAGGAGAATTTGTAGGGCTTGAGCTAGGGTAGCATCACTTATAGGCCATTTACCTTCATCTTGAATATCATCTTCAGTGATTAATACCGTTAATAAACGTTCATCTTCGGCAGTATTGGCGGATAAATTGACAAACCAATCATAAGTCGCTAAATCTAAAAACTCAAACGCTCCTAGTTGTCTGGTGCTGATAATCAGAATACTAGCGATTAAAGATGTCATTAACACCTCGATGCTAGTTTTACGCCAAGAAGAATTTTTAAGCCACCGTGATAATATATTCAACATTAGACTTGCCCTTTTTAGTGGTAATTTTAACCGACATCATTCCTTTGAGATGGGATAAGTTAACAAGAAATTAATTTCAATGATACTGTTATTTCAATTTTATTGTGCTAAACTTTGGGTTGAACAGTCTTAAAACCCTATCAGAAAGGGAGTAAAATGAGACTTTTTCATTCTACAGTAATTAATTAATGATTAAAAACTAATTATCAATGCTCAAAACAATCCCCTTTCCCTTGAGTTTGATTTCTTGTTTAATCTTTTTGGGGGGGTGTGTTAAATCTCCTCCGAAATTGCCACCTTTACCCCAAGATGCTAATATTCAAGTATATTTTAATCATAATCAAGCAGCAGGAAAAGAATATTTAGATCCTTACCGTAATATTCAAAGATTTGGAGATGATTTAGAAACGGTTTTAATTGAGCAAATAAATAGTGCTAATTCGACTATTGATATAGCTATTCAAGAATTAAATTTAGCTCGTTTAGCAAGGGCGATCGTTGAGAAAAAAAATCAGGGTGTAAAAGTAAGAATTGTCAAAGAAAATAACTATAATTTACCTGTTAGTAAATTACCGAATAATCATGGTTTAGCAATTCTCAAAAAAGCAAATATTCCCGTTATAGATGATACAGAAGACGGAAGTAAAGGCAGTGGTTTAATGCACCATAAATTCATGATTATTGATGGTAAAAAAGTAATTACAGGCTCGGCAAATTTTACCTTGAGTGGTATTCACGGAGATTTTGATAATCCAGAAACCAGAGGAAATGCTAATCATCTTTTAGTCTTTAATAGTCCGCAATTAGCCAAAATTTTTACCGAAGAATTTAATTATCTTTGGGGAGATGGGGTGGGGGGAAAAAAAGATAGTTTATTCGGTTTGCAGAAGCCTGAAAGACGAACCCAAATAGTTAATATAGGGGATAGTTCAATTTTAGTTAAATTTTCTCCTAATAGTCGATCGACTCTTTGGCAAAATAGCACTAATGGAGTGATAAGCACAGAATTAGCAAAGGCAAACTATAACATTGATTTAGCTTTGTTTGTTTTCACGGATCAACAAATAGCCAATATCTTAGAAAAAGAATCACGAGATGGGGTAAACATAAGGGCATTAATTGATCTTAATTTTGCTTATCAATACTATAGCGAAGGACTAGATTTATTAGGAGTTGCGTTACCAAAAAATTGTGTTTATCAAGAAAATAATAACCCTTGGATACAACCTATTGAAACTGTGGGTATTCCTAATTTAACTAGAGGCGATAAATTACACCATAAATTTGCTATTATCGATGGTTATATCGTCATAACAGGCTCTCATAATTGGTCATACTCAGCCAACCATGTTAATGATGAAACTTTATTAATTATTTATAATCCTCTCATTGCTCAACATTTTCAACGGGAATTTAATTATCTTTATCAAGATGCAATACTAGGAATAACAGATGTTTTACAAGAGAAAATAGATGAGGAAAAGTCTAGGTGTGAAGCGACTCAAATGAATAATTAATAATTAATAATTAAGGCTCTTCTACAGTTAGTATAATAAAATAAATCTAAAAATCAAGCTAAAAATTATCAAATATAGCAATCAGGAATCAGTCATGAGAACATAATACTATCTGCCCTCACCCCCAACCCCTCTCCCAGAGGGCGAGGGGAGAATCGTTTTCCATTAAAATCTCACAAATCATTCCTGATTGCTATATGAAAGTATAGGGTGCGATCGCATCTATTAAAAGTATTGGAAAATGGCAGTC
>CAYPDC010000203.1:0-4370 GCA_964409355.1 uncultured Cyanobacterium sp. | reverse complement strand
CCTGATACCTGACACCTTTCATCACTTAAGATTTTATGTCGAACTCAGGTGATGAAGGAGTCGATCGCTATGCTTATAAACAAGGATTATTCGTGATTAAACCATCAGGGGATACAGTGGCGATTATCAATGATGATCAATTTCAAGGCAAGTGTTAGTAATAAACGACACAAATATATCCATAGCTTAGAGAAATTGTCGTAAATCAAAATTAGTTTTTGTCTCTTGAAAAAGAGATTGCTTTTCTTGAGTGAGAATGAGTAAAGTTCTTTCAGTATAATCTACTGCTCCTTTGAGTTGCTGTTGTAACTTTTCTAACCCCCCATTGGCATATTCCTCAAAAATTTTCACCCTCAATTCTTCCTGATTTTCTTCATAACTAGAAATAATTTCACGACTATTGCTTGTCGTTATGGCTAAAAGTTTGAATAAAGGTTCATAACCCCTAGAATTAAATACATCTATACTAATAGGGGAAGGTTCTTTGGCGATCGCACCTAACTTAACCGAACAATTATACTTTTTGCCGAAAACCGCAGCAAAAGCGATTAAATCTGCATAGGTGGAGAAAACCCCTTGGGGATTATCCGCAGACAACACTAAATTCTGCACGAAATCAGCTTTATCTTGAGCGATTTTGATTCTACTTGCCACTATTTCACTGTTCCTTCTGGTTAACAACTTCTTTTTTATTAATAGATGGAATTTCAGGATCAGTTAAGTCAATATAAATAATATCTTCCTGGCGAACTTGTTGAGTGATGGGTTTGAGTTTTTCTAAAATCATTAATTGTTCAGGAAATTTCTTGCTAGTATAAGCACCTAAATAGACTTTCCCTAAATCTGTTAATAAGACTAAATTGGTGGGATTTTGCCAGTCAATGGTATTAATTTTGACAGTGGATTGAGAGAGAAAACTATATAATTCTTGCCAGTAAGGAAGATATGTCCGGGGCATACCAATGATTTTTAATTTTGGTAATTGCTCTGGATTTTCTTTCAGGTTTTTATATACTTGGTTAGAGACAAATACTCCATCTTCGTCCACATAGCCGATGGATTCGATCGTTAATTTGTTGGTTTTTTCCTCAATTTCTGGGGCAAGCGCAATGGCAACTGGTTTCTTTTCCTCTAATCTAATGGTTAAAGTAGGGGGAAATAACTCTTTTTGAATGACAATATTTTTAACAGGTGCTAAAGTTTGTAAATTATTACTTAATTCTTGAGTTGATAGTTGTAATAACGATTGAGGATATTGTAAAGGAATTAAACTGCGTACCTCATCATCACTGAGTAAATTGTTACCTTCAATGTCTATTTGTTGACTGTTTTTGATTACCCAATTAGGTAAAGTCACAAACCAAAATACTCCCCCAGTGAAAGATACAATCAGCAAAAAACGAACTACCGCAATAAAATCACGCCAACGTCGCTCTTTTTTTCTTTCTTCACGACGACTTCTGATGGTGGTAGTGGAAACAAAACCCTGATTAGCCATTGACTTTCCAATGATGGTTTTTCGTAAGAAAATAATGATTCTGAATAAGATAGAGGACAAAAAATCGCCCCTATAAGCCAATTTTAAAAAACTTATTTCAGGCGACAATAAATATAAAAGATAATCTTTTAAGTAGTAGCAGACAAAACCGGAGTAGTTGTTTTTACTTGGGGTTTAATTATCCTTAAACTAGGGAAAAGAAAATGATTTTCCTCCACATATTGAGCTCCAAATAAACCTTTTTCTGCCCAGAAATATCGATCGGTTGTATGTTCATTTCTTTTGACAACTAAAACCGCAGGAGGTGTAATTTCATTTGCTCTTATGTGTTTACGAGCGGCAGTGACGGGTTTATCTTCCCCACTTTCGATATGATAGTGAGGCACTAATTCCAATATTTTGCGTCCCTCAAGGCGGCGGCGACTTTTGCGTTTTCTTTTTCTTGCCAACCTTACTTCCTCCTTCATAAGTTAAATGTGATATTTACTACATTTTGGGAAGATTATATAGCTTTTGCTACAAAAAGTCAAGAGGGTTTGCCATTTTATTTTCTGGGAGTTGTCAATTATCCCTATCTTGGACGAAATAGATGATTATGACTTGGATCATAAAGGCGCGATCGCACCTTCAACTCATGGGAAGACTCTTGAGAGGGAAGAACTTTTAAAGCGGGGCTAATAATATAAAGAGTGGTGCGAATAAAGCCATAATCATAGGTAGCTTGAGCCATTTTAGTTAAAGGCACAATGACGATTTTTTCATCTTCCCAACCCACTCGATAACAGATAGCCACAGGAGTATCAGCAGGATAATGCAATAATAAATCTTCCTGAGACTTTTCCACATGACGGGCGGCTAAATAGAGACATAAACTAGCTTCATGGGAGGCTAAACTAGCTAATTCCTCCTTTTCAGGCATTTGAGAAGCCCTACCGCTTACCCTCGTCAAAATAATCGTCTGTACTAAATCAGGGATAGTTAACTCACTATTAATTTTTGCAGCAGCAGCTTGATAGGCACTAATACCCGGTATCAACTCAAAAGGAATATCCGCCTCCCCCAATAGTCGCATTTGCTCATGAATCGCACTATATAAACACAAATCTCCCGACTGCAAACGCACCACAGTTAAACCTTCCCTTGACTTTTCAATCATCAAAGGGATAATGTCCTCTAAAGTTTTATTCCCTGTAGCAATTAATTGAGCATCGGCTTTAGTATCCCGTAGAATTTGTTTAGGCACAAGAGAATCGGCATATAAAATCACATTGGCACATTGTAAAATTTTATAGGCTTTTAGAGTCAATAAATCTGGATCACCGGGTCCTGCACCGATAAAATATACTGTCATGGGTAGAATTTTGAATTGATAGGTAAAAACTGGACTTTTGTAAACTTTCGTAGGTTGGGTTAGGGTGATTCGTAACCCAACACAGGTAAAAATTTCTGTTGGGTTTCTTTTGTTGGGTTTCGTGCCTCAACCCAACCTACTATTAGGGGTTGAACATTATGCAACCCTACACAATCCTCTCTTATTACAAATCGATGCCATCTAAATGCTTTGCAACAGTCTGCACATCCTTATCCCCTCTACCAGAACAGTTAATCACCATACGAGGACTACCTTCCACTTGAGGGCAAAGGGTTTCTAAATAAGCAAAAGCATGGGCTGTTTCCAACGCTGGAATAATGCCTTCTAATTGACATACTAACTGGAATGCCTCTAAAGCCTGAGCATCTGTCACGCTATAGTATTCTGCTCTACCTATATCTTTTAAGTAACTATGTTCTGGACCGACTCCGGGGTAATCTAAACCAGCACTGATAGAATGCGCTTCGATAACTTGCCCTTCGGTATCTTGTAATAAATAACTCATCGCCCCGTGTAAAACCCCCGGTTTACCATGGGTTAAGGTAGCGGCGTGTTTACCAGTATCGATACCACTGCCTTCTGCTTCTACTCCAATTAATCGCACAGAAGCATCATCGACAAATTCGTAGAATAAGCCCATGGCATTTGAGCCACCGCCCACACAGGCGATTAAAATATCTGGTAAGCCTCCCCATTTCTCTAAACACTGTTTACGGGTTTCCTTACCGATAACCCCATGAAAATCTCTTACCATCATGGGATAAGGATGAGGACCTGCGACAGAACCTAAGATATAATGGGTACTCTCAACATTTGTCACCCAGTCTCTAATAGCTTCCGATGTAGCATCTTTTAGAGTACCTGTTCCTGCGGAAACGGGCTTTACGGTAGCTCCAAGGAGACGCATACGAAAAACGTTCAATTTTTGTCTTTCCATGTCTTCTACGCCCATATAGATGACGCATTTTAAACCAAATCGAGCGCATACTGTCGCCGTTGCTACTCCGTGTTGACCTGCTCCTGTTTCAGCAATAATACGTTTTTTCCCCATGCGTTTTGCTAACAAAACTTGCCCCAAGGCGTTATTAATTTTGTGTGCGCCTGTATGGTTTAAGTCTTCTCGTTTGAGGTAAATTTGCGCCCCTGTGCGATCGGGTTTAGCATAATGTTGGGTAAGTCTTTCGGCAAAGTAGAGGGGATTTTCTCTACCAACATAGTCTTTGAGGAGTTGATTTAATTCCTTTTGAAAATCTGGATCTTCTTTATATTTATAATAGGCGGTTTCTAATTCTGTTAACGCCGGCATGAGGGTTTCTGGTACATATTTACCCCCGTATTGTCCAAAACGTCCAAAGTTATCAGGTACTTGAGTAAGTTTAGTATTTTTTATAGGTGTAACAGTCACAATTTGTACAAAAATTAGTTTGATTCTTTCTTTATTCTACTCTGTTATATAAAACTTATCTACAGTTACTCACTATAGCGTTTACTTTCTGCTTC
>CAYPDC010000202.1:0-4594 GCA_964409355.1 uncultured Cyanobacterium sp. | reverse complement strand
CCTATCCTAACATAATGAGTATGTAATATCAAGTTATGCCCTTGCTAAGTATATAATAATCTTGGTCATTGATGGTTAGGGGAAAAGCCCGATAAAAGTTACCTGCAATTTGATTGTGATTAGTTGTGCCTCCTGCCATTGGGATTATTTCTCCATCAAGATATTCATTTTTTGTGTCTGATTTTTCCTCTAATTCCAGATATTTTTCTGGGGTATAGTATTTTAATTGAAGTTGAGCAACCATAAATTATCCGTTTTATTTATAAAAAATTAATATAGGGCGATCCCCCTACCATCTTAAGATAAATTAAAGATTATCTAGCCCATTGCTGACATCATGCACTGAGTGAATTTAGAAATATATAATAAAATATTAGCTATCAAATTAAATTATATTTGGTGAGTAAAATGGTTGCGATCGCATCTAAAGTAAAATTGACTTTTGAAGAATATTTAAGAGAATATCCCCAAGGGGAAGGTTTTTTTGAATTAGTCGATGGAGAATTAACTAAAATGGAAGCTATTAGAGCTCATAAAAATATTAGTCGATTTTTAGTCAAAACCTTTGACAGGGAAAGTGAACGTTTAAGGTTAAACTATATTGTGGATAAAGATATAGTGATTCGTACCGTTAACAAATTAGGAAAAGAAAGAGGACGTATTCCAGATGTTAGCGTAATTAAGGGACTCTTGTGGAATAATAATGTAATCGCTTACGGTGCTGTCACTGAACCTCTTGAATTAGCTGTAGAAGTAGTTTCTACCAATTGGGAAGATGACTATATTGATAAATTAGAAGAATATGAAACCATCGGAATTAAAGAATACTGGATTGTAGATTATATGGCGATCGCATCCCGTAGTTACTTAGGTAATCCAAAAGTGCCGATGATTTTCATCTATCAGTTAAGAGAAGGTAAGTATGAGTGTAAATCTTTTAAAAATAAAAGCTATAAACCTTATTAAATAAGCACTATAGTTAACCGGGGTTTTCAAGCTAGGTGCAAGATCTGAGTTATTCCTAAACTCGATCGCACCTCCTTATTTCCCAAAGCTCGATCGCACCTCTTGAACAAATCCTCGATGAAAATTAGCTTCCCTAATCTCCTCCCCTCATTTCCAAAACTCGATCCCGAAGGGATCTGCTACGCAGTACGCATCTCCCCATTTCCTAAAGCTCGAAGGCGAAGTGGCGTTGAGCCTTCAAACTTAGCAATAATAATTAACTAATATACCAAAAAATAAAAATCATGATATAGTGTACTTAATCATGTACATAAAAAAGCTGAGAACAAATTATGTTGAGCTATGAAATAACTTCCCCCACCGAAGCCAGAAACGGATTGTTTAAACTTTTAGATATAGAGAGAATTTTAATGAAAAACTATGAGTTTTGATAATGTCTGTAAATATTTAGCCGAAAAACATCCTCAAGTTTTTGTCAAGTGGTTACTTGGTACTGATGAAAAATTAATTCGAGTCCTAAAAACAGAATTAAATGTTAATCCCATTCATGCTGATTCAGTGTTATTTTTAAGGGTAGAAAAACAAATTCTTCATCTTGAGTTTCAAACTGAACCGAAATCGAAACCTCCTTTACCATTAAGACTCTTGGATTATTATGTTAGATTAAAAAGAAAATATAATTGTCCGATTAAACAAGTAATTATATTTTTACAACAAAGTAATTCTCCCATTGTTTTTCAAGATCAATATCAAGATGAAAATACCATCCATAAATATCAAGTTATTCGTCTTTGGGAACAAAAAGCGGATGATTTTCTTTCTCAACCAATTTTGTATCCCTTTGCAGTGTTAGCAAAAAGCGAATCGCCTCAAATTTTATTAGAGGCAGTAGCACAAAAAATTAATGAAATTGAAACACCTGAATTAAAAGCTGATTTAACAACCTGTACTAGTATTCTCGCAGGATTAAAGTTAGAAGAAACATTGATCAAGTCTTTATTAAAGGAGGAAATTATGCAAAGCTCAGTTATTTATCAAGATATTAAACTTCAAGGTAAAATTGAAGGTAAAATTGAAGGTAAAAGAGAAGGTAAAATTGAAGGCAAAAGAGAAGAAGCGTTAAATTTATTGCTCAAGATAATCAATCAATATTTAGGAGAAATAGATGAAGATTTATTATCTCAAATTGAACAATTGCCTTTAGACAAGTTGGAAGAGTTGGCATTAAATGTGTTTAATTTTGATTGTTTAGGTGATTTAGAATTATGGCTTGTTCATCAAAATTAATTAATATTAAAGGAGGAAATTATGCAAAGCTCAGTTGTTTATCAAGATATTAAACTTCAGGTTAAAATTGAAGGCAAAAGCAAAGGTAAAAGAGAAGAAGCGTTAAATTTATCTCTCAAAATAATTTATCAATATTTAGGAGAAATAGATGAAGATTTATTCTCTCAAATTTAAAAATTGCCTTTGGAAAAATTGGAAGAGTTGGCATTAACTGTGTTTAATTTTGACTGTTTAGGTAATATAGAATTATGGCTGATGAATCAAAATTAATATAGTTGATTAGGGAGATCGAACTCTGTCACAAAATTTAACTAAAAGCCCGTTCGCACCTCCCCATTTCCAAACTCGATCGAACCTCCCCATTTCCAAACTCGATCGAACCTCCCCATTTCCAAACTCGATCGCACCTCCTCATTTCTAAAGCTCGATCGCCCTTGGGGAGTGGGAAATAATCCTAAAACTGCCGTTTGGGAATGCTTAAAAACCCATCCCGAATTTGAAATTGATAAAATCATTGAGCATAAATTATTAATTACCGTCTGATATTCAACAAATTGCCCTAAGAAAATTAAAGATGCTTAATCGAGCAACCATATTACAAGACCTTTTAATTCCTCCTGCTAATCGTTTAGAACGTCTCAAAGGAGATAGAATGGGACAATATAGCATTAGGATTAACTCTCAATGGCGTATTTGTTTTGAATGGGAAGATGGAAATGCTTTTAATGTAGAAATAGTTGATTATCACTGAGGTTTTACCATGATTAAAGATAAATTAAATCCTATCCATCCCGGAGAAGTGCTATCAGAGGAATTTCTGAAACCCATGAATATCTCTGCCAGTCAGATAGCTCAAAATTTAAAAATTTCTCAAGATATAATCGAAAAGATCATCGAAGGTAAAAAACCTATTTCAGCTGATATTGCTTTGCGTTTAGCTCGTTATTTTAATGTGTCGGCTCAATTCTGGCTAGGTTTACAAATGGATTATGATTTAGATATAGCTGAAGATCAAATAGGTGAAAAGATAGATAAAGAGGTTTTGTGTTGTATTGTTTAGTCCGATCTCCCTTTCTCCTTTCCCAAACTCGATCGCACCTTCTTATTCTCAAAACCCGATCGCACCTCTCTATTACCTAAAGTTCGATGCCAAAGGCACGCTGCGCGCCCGCATCTCTTCATTTTCAAAAGCCCGATCGCACCCCCCCATTCCCAAAAAGTTGATGAAAATAATTTATAATAAGATAATGAGATAATCGGAGGTAGTCGTAATGGTAGCCCAATTAGTTAAAAAGCAAACAAATTTATATGATACTGACTATAATCTGTGGATATTAGAAACTGTCAAAAAATTAGAGGATAGAGATTTAGATTCCCTTGATTGGGAAAATTTAATTGAGGAGGTATTAGGCTTGAGTAGAAGTGATAAAAGAAAACTCGAAAGTTTATTAATGAGATTAATTGAACATTTGCTGATATTACACTATTGGGATTCTGAAAGGGAGAGAAATAAAGGACACTGGGAGAGAGAAATTGCTAATTTTAGAAAACAAATTAGAAAAGAATTAAAAGCAAGTCCTAGTTTAAAGCTTTACTTAACAGAAATATTTGAGGAATCTTATGAGGATGGACGAGATCTTGCTTGTAAACACTCTCAACTTCCCCTTAATACCTTCCCCGAAGAGCCGATCGCATCCTTAGAACAAATCTTAGATGAAAACTGGCTTCCCTAAACTCGATCGCACCTTCCCATTCCTAAAGCCCGATCGCACCTTCCTATTCCCAAAGCACGATCAAACCTCCCCATTTTCAAAGCATGATCGCATCTTCCTATTCCCAAAGCCCGATCCCGAAGGGATCTGCTTCGCAGCACCCACCTCCTCATCTCCACAAAACTCGATCTCACTCTGTTACAAAATTTAACTAAAAGCTCGATCGCATCTCCTCAAAATCAGGGCATGATAGAATATAAATACTGTTAATTAGGGTTTGCTGAATAAGTCACAAAAATATTCATTTATATTGACACTTTGAAACAGAGATAAGCTTTTCTTAATTGTTGCTGAAGTTTTGATAATTTAATTTTATTGCTTTGCTCAAAATATACTTAATTCCTGAAAATTGACACAAAAATATCAGCAGTACCTGCCGATACAGGTATTATAAATTCATCACTAAAAATGTTAGTGATATGACTGTCATTGATGTTGATGGTAGTTTTGTCATTATTTTGTTTAACCGGTATCTTCTCTTCCCTTCTCCTAATTTTCCTTCTACTCTGTTTCTAACCTACATTCCGCACTTTTTTTTGAAACTTCATATAGTATATAGTGATTAAGTT
>CAYPDC010000201.1:0-4651 GCA_964409355.1 uncultured Cyanobacterium sp. | reverse complement strand
GGAGGACTAATTATATTGTCTCAAACGATCGCATCTCAACAAGAGAGAAAAATTACTTGTAACCGTTTACCCTTAGCGGTTTATCGAGAAGTTGTCGCCCATTTAAGACAGGTTGATGGAGTTAGTGCAGATTTGTTACCTCAAACCTCGAAGGATTTTGATTATTTGCAAAGTCAAGTCGGGGGTTTAAGGGTTATTTATCCCACTCAATCTGATAAGGAAATCCAAATTAATAGCATTTTGGCTTATTATGAAAATAAGTACGGTAAGTGGGAACTGATTTCTCATTAAAAGTAATTTATTTTTATTCCCCAAGATGGATTCCCTTATTTCAACTCCTCAACCTTTAATTCAATTAGATAATATCTATAAAATCTATGGTAGCGGTGATATTCAAGTTAACGCTTTATCCGCTATCAATCTCAAGATCTATTCAGGGGAATATTGTGCAATTATGGGGTCATCAGGATCAGGAAAATCCACCATGATGAATATTTTAGGATGTCTCGATCGCCCCACGGCAGGTAATTATTATTTGAATAGCAAAAATGTAGCGGATTTATCCAAAAAAGAATTAGCACATATTCGCAACGAACAAATTGGCTTTGTTTTTCAACAGTTTCACCTTTTACCTCAGTTAAGCGCGGTGGAAAATGTTATGTTACCAATGATTTATGCGGGGGTATCGGAAAGAGAAAGGAGAAAAAGAGCCACATCCGCCTTAATTAAAGTAGGTTTAGAAACACGTCTCAATAATAGACCAAATCAGCTATCTGGAGGACAACAACAAAGAGTTGCGATCGCCCGTGCTATAGTCAATAATCCCTTAATTTTATTAGCAGATGAACCTACTGGAGCATTAGATTCAGAAACCACAAAAGAAGTAATGGGTATTTTCAAGACACTAAATCAGGAAAAAATGACGATTATTCTTGTCACCCACGAACACGATGTTGCACAAGAAACCAACAGAATTATTCAATTTGCTGATGGCAAAATCAAAGATGATGGAGTTAAATTAAAAATGAAGAAATAAAATTTCGTCAATATTTATTAATTTTAACTCCGAACTGCGAAGTTGTTGTAAGAGAGTCCGTGTCTTCTTGTCAAAAAGAACCAACTTGACTATAATATTTACAACTATCAACCATTAACCATCAACAATCAACTATTAACATCTAGGGGCTTGATTTTTCCTTCGAGTCCCTATGATTTTTTGTCTATAGTTAAAATTAATCCAAACTACTCTTTTTCTGAGAATCGATGAATCTGAAGCGATCGCTCCTTATCATATTAACAGCTATTTCTCTATTTAGTGTCTTTTTTGCCCTAAGTCAAAGTTCTTCTGAAACCCAAATTCAATCCCGTTTAGAATTATATCAAAGCAATCTTATTCTCAACGCCTCTCAATGGCAATCATCTTCAGAAAGGCAAAATAACCTCACTCAAAGTTTAATCGGCACAAATCCCTACGTCATTGTACAAGAACAATACGAAAAAACGTTATCTCTTAGCGAGTCGGCATTAAAGGCAGAAAGTGAGATTGAGGAAGAAGTTAAGACAGAAACCATCGTTGTCTCTGATAGCCCAAGAAAACAATTAAAGCAGGAAATTAAGGCTAATCAAGAACTCATTGAAGACTTAAAAATTAAGTTAGGAATTATCTCAGCCTATCAGAAAAATAATAAAACTGCTCAATTTTATTGGCAAGAATTAGCAGATAATAAAACTGCTCAAATTTTAGATAATATTTGGTTAAAAGATACGGTTATTAGTGATAATGAACAAGAAATAATTAAGAATGAATTAGATACTTGGTTTAAAAATGTAACTTTAGCTAAGATATATCAGAAACAAAATAATCAAGAAAAACTCAAAGAAGTCAATAATCAAATACAACAATTAGCAGAAAAAGCTCTGACTAGATTATTATTGTTAAGCATTATCCCCGTGTTGGGGGGGTTAATTGGTTTTGGTTTAATTATTTTCTTAATTATCGAGTTAATATTAAAAAAAGAAGAATCAATTTTAGCTACTAATACCACACAAATTTGGCAATCTCCGTGGGATTGGGAGATAATTGGACAAGTTTTAATTGTTGGTTTTTTCTTCCTTTCTCAAGTTTTATTGCCTATTCTCCTCGGTGTTATTGGTTTTAATCCCGTTGGTTTAGACATCAAGGGTAAGGCTTTATACGTTTTAGTCACTTACTTACTAATGGCAGGGGGAGGCTTATCGGTGTTATACCTATCGGTAAAATCCTTTTTCCCTTTACCCTCAGACTGGTTTAAATTCCGTAATAAAAATTGGTTTTGGTGGGGATTAGGAGGATACGTCACGGCAATTCCTCTCGTATTTTTCGTTTCTCTGCTCAATCAACAACTATGGCAAGGTAAAGGAGGAAGTAATCCCTTATTAATATTGGCTTTGGAATCTCAAGATAAATTTGCGTTAGCTGTTTTTTTCCTCACTGCTTCTATTGCCGCACCTATTTTTGAAGAAATTATGTTTCGAGGCTTTTTACTTCCTTCCCTCACCCGTTATTTTCCCGTTGGAGGTGCGATCGTCATTTCAGGCTTGTTATTTGCGATCGCACATCTGAGTTTAGCGGAAGCCTTACCTTTAGCAACATTAGGGATTATTTTAGGAGTTGTTTACACTCGCTCTCGCAGTCTTTTAGCCTCTATCATGGTACATAGTTTGTGGAATAGTGGCACTTTATTTAGTTTATTTCTCTTGGGAAGCAAGTTGAATTAAGAACTGACACATTACGCAGTCAAACGAGATCTTAATAGTTATAGCCGTTAGTGGATTAGGAAAGATCAATATTTTGAGATAGATAGTGGGTAACATCAGTTAGTTATTTTAAAAAACTATTTTTCGTTACATTAGACATCCACTACTACTGTAATAAATTAATAATATTGTGTGCTAAAATCAACTTAGAAGTGGAAGCAATGGGGGTTTGTTTACCTGTTTTATCAATAAAAATAGCTTCATTGGAGTCACTAGCAAATCCAGCGTTATGCTTATCAATGGGATTAGTAACGATCGCATCTAACTGTTTACGGGTTAGTTTATCTAAAGCGGGGGTAATAATATCTTTAGTTTGGGCGGCAAAACCGATTAATTGTTGATGGGGGTTTTTCTTCTGTGCCAATTTCGCCACAATATCATCAACATACTCTAAATCGATGCTTTGAGGTAGAGATTTTTTACTTAACTTATCAGGGAAAAACTGCTTCGGTTTAACATCAGCAACTGCCGCCGCCATGAAAATTATGTCTGCCTGAGAGAAATTACTCATCATCGCCTTTTGCATCTGTTGTGCCGTAACCACGGAAATCACTTGAATGGGAGGAATATATCTCAATAACTCAGCACTGACATTACCAGCTATAAAAGTCACATTTGCCCCTCGATGATAACAGGCACAAGCCAACGCAATACCCATTTTACCCGTGGCAGGATTACCGATAAAACGCACATAGTCAAAATACTCCCTCGTACTTCCCCCACTAACTAGGACATTTTTACCCTGTAAATCTCGTTTACCATGGGTAGCAATCACCGATTCGATCGCCGTGAGTATTTCTGTAGGTTCAGCCATTCTGCCTTTCCCGTAGCGATCACACGCTAGTAATCCTGTGTTAGTATGTAGGGAAAAATAACGTTGATTTTCTGCCAATTTTTGCCAGTTATCCTGCACAGATTTTTGTAACCACATTTCTGTATTCATAGCAGGGGCGACAATAATCGGACAAGTAGAGGCTAAAACGGTATTAGTAACAAGATTATCCGCAAAACCATAAACCAATTTTGCCAGAGTATTAGCCGTCATAGGGGCAATAATCATTAAATCTGCCCATTCCCCTAAAGTAATATGCAAGGGGCGAGAGTGGCTAGATTGCCAAAAATCAGCATCAGTATAAGCCGGGTGACGAGATAAAGTGGAAACCGTGAGAGGGGTAATAAATTTTTCAGCACATTCCGTCAGAATAACCTTTACTTTTGCCCCTTTTTTGAACAATTGGGAGATTAAATCACAGGATTTATAAGCAGCTATTCCCCCCCCAATGGCTACCAATAGACGAGTTTTATGCAACAGGGAGTTTTCTTCACCCTCATGATTCGTCATAAGCCTCAATATCCAATAGATAGAGATAAGGTTCAATTAACTCTTGGCGGTGAAATGCGATCGCCCTCAGCAAGTGCCAATCCTGCAATCCCTCAAAGGGGGTATTGTATTCATCATCTTCTAATCTTGCCGCAATTTCGGCTACTTGTTCCGCCGTTATTTTTGCAAAATCTTCTTCTTTGAAAGTTAAAGTGGTCATAGATTTCACCGTTCTTTTTTCTATCAATTCCCAATTCTAACCTTTTTTAACCTTTAATGGTCATTATGAGGGTAAATTTTTATAAATTGTTACCATGAATTACCCCGTTGAATTTGTCCCTAAAAAAATACTACTCAAATCAACGGGGGACGGGGCTTATAAAGTGCGGAAATAAATTCCGCACACAGCCCCTCATGAAAAGCGATCGACAAAAAAACATCCGATAGGATACCACTTTTGAACAATCTATGTTATTATAGCTATCGTAAGTGCAAACGATAAACCCATGATTATCTACGAGATGAAACTAGAAG
>CAYPDC010000200.1:0-4674 GCA_964409355.1 uncultured Cyanobacterium sp. | reverse complement strand
ACCTGAAGAATTTTCATGATTGCCCGATGTGAATAACCCTTAAGAGTCATTCTGATTGCTATATTATTTTTAGATTGTTTATTATTAGCTAATTCCTCATTATTTATTATCAATTCTTCATTATTAATTATATTTGCATTATTCATTATTAATTTTTCATTATTATTAATAGTAAAAAGTTTTTTAATTACCTCTTTTTTAACAACTTTCCATTTGCCATTTTCGTACAATTCTCCCCCTCTTCCCGAATAACAAGCTACTTGATTACCATATAATTGCACTAAAGTTTCTCTAACATAATCCATCGTATCGGTATATTGAAAAAAAGTAATTACTTTTTCTCTTTGAGTTAATTCTTGTCCTAAAAGGGTTAAATAATGGGATAATTTCGTATCTTCTCCCATTTGTTCACATTGTCTTAAAATATTCTCTAAATATTCAATTTCTGCGGGATCTGTTGCTTTATAATATTGTTCTAATCCCTCTATAATATTATCGTCTGCATCGTCTAAATCCATTAAATCATCATCGGTGATACTAATACCTTCTAAACGTCTTTCCAACGATTTTTGAATGGCATAAAATGAGCTAGTCAGGCGACGGCGATATAATGTCATTAAAAACCCTAACTCTTTCCTATTCTGTTGTTGTGCTAAATTATAAAAATGTCTCACATAATCACTCACCGCTTGATATAACGGAATTTCATTAATGGGGTTGAGTGCGATCGCATTATCAAAGACAATTCTATTCGGTATAGGTTTATCTAAAATGCCTCGGCGATAATATTCCCTTAGTGTCTCTCTGGTATGACGAAACATCAAATCTTTGAGGGGAGTATTAACCGTTAAAAATTGCTTAGAAGTATTAATAAAAATGTCGTCTTGACAGACTTTACGAGGATTAACGATCGCCCTTCCCCTTTCCCATGTATCCTTGAGAGAATAGAGTAAAAGACGGTTATTTTGTTGTAAATATTGTTCAAAAATAGCACAGGATTTTCCCCCTTGTTGAAAATAGTCAACCGCCAGAGATTGCCAAAAATTAAGCCTTAAATCATTAACAGGTTGAGGTAAACTATCAAAATAGTCACAGAAATTATCTTGATATTGCCACAATCCTTTTAACCCCACCAGATTGAGTAAATCAAATACTTCGATGGTGTCTAACTGCATAGGAGTAGCCGTTAGTAGTAGTAAAGACTTGGTTTTTGCTTTTAATTCTCTGAGTAAAGCCAACAGACGATTGGGGTTATCTTCCCTTTGACTCGGATTACGGCGACGGGCATGGTGTGCCTCATCCACCACAATTAAATCCCAATCTTTAGCCTCTAATAACTCTTGGCTACGATTTTTTTGACGGATTAAATGGGAGGAAGCTAAAACTAAATCCATCTCATTCCAAACATTATCAATGGGGGTAATGGTTTCGTTATCGGGATTAATAAAGACACCACCGCTATAACTCCAAAAATGAAGATTAAATTTCTCTTTTAACTCCTCATGCCATTGAGATTGTACACTCTTCGGAGAGAGAATTAATACCCGTTGCACTTGACGGGAAATGAGTAAATAACGGACAATAATACCAGTGCTAATAGTTTTACCTAATCCTACCTCATCCGAAATCAGAGCAGAATTAGGAAAATCAGCAATAAACTTTAACAGTATTTTCCGTTGATGTATCCAAGGCTTAACGGGGATAGACTCCAAACAATAAGCCAAACACCCTTCATGATTATGGATATTTAATAAAGATGTAAACTTGGCTTTTTCAGCTTCTATTTCCTCCGCAGTTAAATTAAATTTATCTTCTATATTATTGTTAATATTAGAGATATTATTATCCTATAACTGTTCAAAACGATATTCTTCTTCATTTACCCTTTGTAAATCCCTTTCTCCTTCCCAACTACAGTAAACATGAAATGATTCTACATTATTTTCCCACCCCCCTAAAGACTCATTATTTGAACCACTAAAAGCGATTTTATTCCCTTCTTTATCCGTTAAAATACCTGTTTTTTCATGGAATAATTTATGTTTATTTAACTGCTCTGATAAGCCATTTTTTTGTAAAGGAATAGCTATCTTTATCTCTAAAAAATTGTTCGCTATTAGCCAACTTAATATCTCAAAATGTTTTAATTGAATTAGATTTTCTGGGGCTTTTAATTCTATATCTAAACGATTATTTAATCTCTCTTTTAATTCATATCCCTTACTAATGGCTTGTAAATCATCTTGACTAAATTCACAACCCATAATCAAACGCATTTGCCCTTCATTATAAAGCATTGCCCCTAATCCTTGAGCAACTTTTGATAATATTGCACTGTTAAAAAAACCTGATTTGCGATCGTATTCAACGGCACTTTCAAGGGCGGGAATATAAAAATCGGCAATGGGATTATTTTCATTACTAGAATAACTAATAAGCCAATCTTTTTCTGTTAATAACATTTTAATGAATAATGAATAATGAATAATGAATAATGAATAATTGATACTAGATAATGGAGAATTAAGGCTTTGGTATTTTAGTTAATGTAATAAAATATAAAGTATTTTGATTCATTTGATTAAATAAAAACTAAAACTATGAGAGATAATTTAATTAAAAATAAATCTTTTAATTTTGCTTTGAGGATCATAAACTTATATAAGTATTTAATAAACGAAAAAAAAGAGTTTGTTTTATCAAAACAACTTTTAAGAAGTGGTACAGTTATTGGTGCTTTAGTGAGAGAATCAGAATATGGGGAAAGTAAAGCAGATTTTATTCATAAATTATCTATTGCCCTTAAAGAAGCTAATGAGTCTCATTATTGGTTAGAATTATTATATCACTCAGATTATATAAATGAACAAGGATATGATTCTATGATTCGAGATTTAGAAGAAATTTTAAAACTTTTAGTCTCCATAATAAATACAGCTAAGAAAAACTTAAAAGCCGATAAGAAACAATAACAAATTATTCATTATTCATTAAACTTGTGCAAGAATTTCAGCTAAAAATTATTCCATTAGAAGATAATAACTTTGCTGTTGAATTATATCAGTGTGCTTATAAAAAAGCAGGAGAAAAAAAACGTCCTTCTGCTAAAAAAATGGGAAGAATCAAAGGTAATAGTTTAATCTTAATTAGACAGTCTATTTATCAAGTATTGAAAGCGAATAAATATAATCCTCAAACATTAAATTATAAAAGACGCACTCCTTATATTTTAACCGAGGAATCAGGAATTAATTTAGCAATTTTATTTCAGACAATTCAACCCTTAAGAAAAGAAGACAAAATT
Source organism: uncultured Cyanobacterium sp. (assembly GCA_964409355.1). GTDB lineage: Bacteria > Cyanobacteriota > Cyanobacteriia > Cyanobacteriales > Cyanobacteriaceae > PCC-10605. Next base: position 1,370 of record CAYPDC010000200.1, on the reverse strand, counting down.
ATCAATATTCGAGATGAGGTAATGACAATGAGTTATGAAGAAGCCCATTATTGGTTTGCAAAAATTAATCATGGTAAACGTAATGTTGCTTTACGCGCCTTAAGGATTCTTTTAGGAGAGGGAAATTAATTATTAACGCCAAACAGAAATTTTCATTATGTCAAAATGATAGTCATAAGTCCAGACTGCAACTTTAAATTGATTCGCCAAGACTGCAATTATCGCATCAAATAGAGTTATTTTTTGATCTGGAAACTTAGCAATTATAGAAGTAGCAGATTGATAATCTTCAGAGGTAGGATTAATTAAATTGGCTTGTAGCTGAATTTCTTGACTAAACTTTATAGCCGCAGTAATTCCTATAGATTGTAAAATCAGTTTATGAGTTTCCAAATAAATAGGATAAGGAATAAATACGACTAATTTTTGTTGATTGATTTGGCTTAATTGTTGTTGAGATTGTTGATGATATTGATCATCTTTGTCCACCGCCAAAGGTACGCTGCGCGATCGCACCTCCTACAAAATTCCTGAATGATTATTCCATCACCTCCCTATAATTATTCATTATCCATTATTCATTAAAATAAGATTTCACGTTTGTTATTGACACAATCTTGAAGGTATAAATTAATTAATTGTTGATAAGAAATACCTTTTTCTTGTGCTTTTTTTTCAAAATATTCTATTACCTCAATTCCTAAAGGTAAATTCACTTGTTGCTTTAGTTGTTTTGCATAAGGATTAGGACAACTTTTCATTTTAGTTAGATCATATTCTGGTTTCATACTTTTATCCTCTATACTCTTGACTTTCTTTTTTCGTAGCTTTACGCGCGGAAATTATCCTAATTTCCGATTCCTTTTTTCGGTAACAATGAACTATTAATAATAGTCGCATTTTTGAACTCATACCAAGTAATAAAAATCTATCCTCTAATTCAGAATGGGTGTCATCCCAAAATTGAATGGCGTTATCATCATAAAATACTGATTTTGCTTCTTCAAATGAAACACCATGCTTTTTTTGATTGATTAAATCCTTCTCTTTATCCCACTGAAATATTAACTGACTCATCTTTATATTTTAAAACGAACCATTTGATTCATTTCAATATTTTAAATAAAATTTAACCCATATCTAATATTACTGATAAAACCATTCATTATTCATTATTCATTAAGTGCGATCGAACCCCCTATAATAATTCTTAATTGTTATTTCATCGCCTCTCCCCTAGAATAATTAGGAGTTACGCATTGACAAATTAACTTAAATATGTTGTTGAAAATAATCTGCTCATGTTTAGAGTGCGATCGCTCTAGGAAAATGAGCAAAAAGATGGTAAAATTTAGTAAAACTAAGCTATT
>CAYPDC010000199.1:0-4704 GCA_964409355.1 uncultured Cyanobacterium sp. | reverse complement strand
TGAGGTGATGAGGGGAAGGGGTGATGAGGTGATGAGGGGAAGGGGTGATGAGGTGGATAACCTGACACCTCTTAATTATTCATTATTCATTATTCATTATTCATTATTCATTGATTATGGCAAAATATATTTTATTTGGTAGCTATTGCGAAAATGCTTTAGAAAAAAGAACACCTTTTCGTCAGGCACATTTAGAGGGTTTAACGAAACAAAAAGAAGAAGGTATTTTAATTACTTTAGGACCAACTAAAGACAATACAAAAGTTTTTGGTATATATGAAGCGAACAGTAAAGAAACAGTTGAGAATTTAGTAAAATCAGATCCTTATTGGCAAAATGGCATTTGGACTGAATACGAGATTAAAGAGTGGATACAGGCATTCTAGTAGTATTAGGAATCAGGAATTAGGAGTTAGGAATTAAGGCTTTTTTGTTGTGAACAGGATAAGTTATTTACTAAAAAGATGTCAAGGATTAGGTGAAATAAAAACTATTAATTTAGAAGAATAAAAGCCTTAAAAATCATCGGGAATAACCCATTTAGGAGGTTCATTTAACTTTTTCAATCTAGCGGTTTCTGCCATTTCTAACATTTTATCAAGGGATGTATTTTGAATAAATTTGGTGGTTTCTTGTGCATAACCTTTATTGGGACATTCATCCCCCAAGATACAACCGTTAACGCATTCTATTTGACAATTAACTTTTCTTGTTTCCATAATAAAAAATCTTGATCTGCCAAAAGTTAGGGTTCATTATATCACTAATTCTTAATTCCTAATTCAAATTAATCATGAGTTTAATTTTCCACAATCACGGGATTTTCCCAATTAGTTTTTTTGCGCCACCATCCCAATAAGGTACTCGCAATAAAGATACTCGAATAAGAACCGCAAATAAAGCCGATAATTAAAGCAAGGGCGAAATATTTAAGGGTTTCACCCCCAAAGAGGAAAATTGCCACTAATGGTAATAAAGTTGTTACACTGGTATTAATAGAACGGGTTAAAGTTTGATTAATTGCCACATCAATGATTTCATTCATCGAATCAGCATTGCTAGTTTTACTAATTTCCCTCACCCTGTCGTAAATAACAACGGTATCATTAACGGAATAACCGATAATAGTTAACAACGCCACGAGAAATAAACTATCTACTTCTAACCCCGTCACCATACCTAAAATGGCAAACACCCCAGAGGTAATTAACACATCATGGAATAAGGCAACAATGGAAAATATGGCATAATCAGTTTGAAAGCGAAAACTGAGATAAACTACTGTACCGATAAATGAGACTATTAAGGCTAAAGTTCCTGATATAAAGAGTTCTCGCCCAATAGTAGGTCCTACGGTGTCAATTTGGGTGTTTTCTGCCCTAAATACCCCGATTTTCTGCTTTAAAGCGTCTTGGAGTTCGGTTCTTTGATCCACATCTAGGGTTTTAGTACGAATGGAAATCCCTTGTTTATCTTGTCCCACAATTTGAATACTACTATTGCCCAGATTTTCTGCTTCTAATACTTCCCTCACTTCATTGGCAGTTAAGGCGTGGGTACAGTTATTAGGTACAGTACAATCCAATTCGATTTGTAAACGAGTACCCCCGACAAAATCGAGACTAGGGCGAATAATACTACCGATGGTAGAGTAGGAAATAATCATCGCCACAATACTACTGAGACAAAGAATAGCGGAAATTGTCCACCATAACTTTTCCCATTTTACGACACTAAATTTAATCATAAGATGTTTTGAGTAAAGAGTAATAAGTAAGGAGTAATGAGTAGGGAGTAGTGAGTAGGTAGTGGGGAGAATTTAAAGAAATTAAATAAAACCTAACACCTGCAACCTGACACCTATTAATTATTAACGGTTTTAAGATTCGGACAAAATAATTGAGGACGTTGACGCACCGAGGGAAAGCCTAATACCGTAATTAATAACAAAGTACGACTACAGGTTAAAGCCGTAAACATACTAACCACAACCCCGATCGCCAATGTGAGGGCAAAACCTTTCACTAAACCTGAGCCAAGCCAGAATAAAGCCGCACAGGCGATTAAAGTGGTGACATTACCATCTAAAATACTGGAAAATGCTCGATAAAAGCCTGATTCTACCGCACGATATAAAGTTTTACCGTCTCTTAATTCTTCCCTTGTGCGTTCAAAAATTAAGACATTGGCATCCACTGCCATACCGATACTCAGCACAAAACCTGCGATACCGGGGAGAGTAAGGGTTACTCCTGCTAAGGAAAAACAAGCTAGAGTGAGTAAAGCATAGACAATTAGGGCAATATCCGCTAAAAAACCGGGAAGACGATAATAAACCACCATAAACACCAACACAAGGACTAAACCAGATAACCCAGCAACGATACTGCGACGAATGCTATCTTGTCCTAAAGTTGCCCCTACGGTGCGATTTTCCACGATTTCCACAGGTAAAGGTAAAGCTCCCCCTTCTAACTGTAAAGCCAATTCTCGGGCTTGTTCGAGGGTAAATCCCCCTCCTCCTGAAATGGTTGCCCTTCCTCCCATAATCCCTGTACTAGCGTATTCTGCACTGACGGTAGGAGAACTAATTAACTCATCATCAAGAAAAATACCTAATGTTCTGCCTGTACCCGCAATGTTTTTGGTTAACTCGGCAAAAAGTCGCCCCCCTTCATTATTAAATTCTAAAACTACTTCCCAATCCGTGCCTTGTTGTGCCGGTTGAAAGTTCGCTCTTTGCAATTTTTCGCCATTTAACTCGGTTTTTTCGTATAATTTAGGAGCAACCTCATCTAGTTGTCTTTGTACTGTTGCTATCTTCTCTTGTTGAGCTTCTAATGCCTTTCCTTGTAAGGTTTGAGCTTCAAAGACTAAACTAGCCAATTCCTGCTGTTTGACTTGATATTCTGCCCGAATCTCTTGATCCTCGGTTTCGATGCGAAAATCTAGTAAAGCTGTACCACCTAAAACTCTTTCTGCTTCTTCGGGATCGCTGACACCGGGTAATTGTACTAAGATGCGATCGCTCCCTACGGTTTGTACCACCGCCTCAGACACCCCTAAACCGTTAACCCGATTATTGATGACTGATTGCACCCCTTGTAACTTTTCGGAGGTAATTTCAGGCACTTGGGGGGTAGTTTTTAGCTGAATAGTTAGTTGCGAACCGCCCCTTAAGTCTAACCCTAATTGTAAGGGTAAATTGACCAAAGTTACGATCGCCGTTGCCACTAAAACAATAATTAGAATGATAAAAGCCCTTTGTCTTTCCATTTATATAAATATTAAGTAATAAGTTATGAGATTATCGTGAAGGTAGGAGTCAGGAGTCAGGAGTTAGGAGGTTTCCAAGAAAGAATTTACCAATCTTCCTTATAATTCCCCCTATCACCCCAACACCCTAATACCCCAACCAACTAAACCTGATTATTCATAATCTTCCGCACTGCATCCACAATTTGCTCAGGTTGCACAATGGTTAAACGTTCTAAAACACCATTGTAAGGAGTGGGAATATCCTGAGAAGAAAGACGAATCACAGGTGCGTCTAATTCATCGAATAATTGATCATTAATAGAAGCAGTCAATTCCGCACCGATACCCCCAGTTTTCATACATTCTTCGACGATGATGACTTTGTGGGTTTTGCAGACAGATTCCCCGATAGTTTCCATGTCTAAAGGCTTGAGAGAAATTAAATCAATGATTTCAGGATCAAAACCCTCTTTTTCTAACTGTTTTAAAGCCTGTAAACAGTGATGTCTCATACGAGAGTAGGTAAGAATAGTAACGTCTTTACCTTCCCTGACAATTTCTGCTTTATCTAACGGTAATGTATATTCGTAGTCAGGTAAATTTTCTTTAAGATTGTATAATAAAACGTGTTCAAAGAATAAAACGGGGTTATCATCCCTAATAGCTGATTTTAATAAACCCTTTGCATTATAAGAAGTAGAACAAGCGACAATTTTTAAACCGGGTACTGCCTGAAAGTAGGCTTCTAAACGCTGAGAGTGTTCTGCGCCAAGCTGTCTGCCTACTCCTCCCGGTCCCCTAATTACGGTAGGAATTTTAAAATTACCACCAGAGGTATATCTTACCATCCCTGCATTATTAGCAATTTGGTTAAAAGCAAGGAGAAGAAAACCCATATTCATCCCCTCAATAATCGGGCGCAACCCAGTCATGGCTGCACCTACAGCCATCCCCGTAAAACTATTTTCTGCGATGGGGGTATCTAAAACTCTAAATTCACCGTATTTTTGATATAAACCTTTCGTCACCTTGTATGATCCGCCATAATGACCAACATCTTCACCTAAAACGAATACTTTGTCATCTCTTGCCATTTCTTCATCGATAGCTTGACGCAAAGCGTTAAACATTAATGTCTCTGCCATCTATAAATTCCTTTTGATACTAATTTTTAATAATTTACAGCAAGGACAATCTTATCATTTTTTCAGCATCATTCTTCTATCCTTTAAGCTAGTTTCGATCGAAACAGTTAGGTAAGTAAAATTAAATGTATATTTACCGATAAGGCTTACTTATGGTGTGAATTTGACTCTTGAATTTCTTTCATTTCTTGAGAGAGAAAATAGTTAAGAAAAGTTCTAATGATGGCCACTATAGCTAATTTTACTACCTACATTCCGCACTTTTTTTTGAAACTTCATATAGTATATAGTGATTAAGTTA
>CAYPDC010000198.1:0-4717 GCA_964409355.1 uncultured Cyanobacterium sp. | reverse complement strand
TATACTCAACATAACAAAAAGAAATTATGATTATTTTTAAATTACTTTGTAGGGGTTGAATATTATTTCTTAACAGCTTGAGGTAGGCTCGATCGCATTTATCAGAAATCGGGCTAGAAGCCTGAACTACCAAAGAAAAATCTTAATTTTTGGCAATATCTAATGTTGAAATATAAGTAGTTTCGCCTTCAACAAATGACGTTATTATAGCTATCATAAAACTAGACAAATTTTTGTAAATAAATTTTTTCTTATGGTAACTGCCATCACCAAAAGTACGGCTACGCCGAACGCATTGAATGAGCAACAAAAAAAGATCATCTCCGATTCACAGGAAAAAACAGACTATACCCCCGAAGAATATTTCGCTTTAGAAGAAACCGCCGAAGGAAAACAGGAATACTATGATGGAAAAATTATCCCGATGACTGGAGGCACAACTAATCACAATACATTAAGTATTAATTTTGTTTTTGCATTTCTTTCTACTTTTAGTAATCAGGATTATCGAGTCTATATTAATGATGTACAGTTATAGATAGAGTGCGATCGCATCTACACTTATCCTGATGTGATGATAGTGAAGGGAAAACCCATTTATCAGGGAGAAAAGAAAACCTGTATTACTAATCCTTTTTTAATAGTAGAAGTGTTATCTAAATCCACGCAAAATTATGATCAAGGGGATAAATTTGACGCTTATAGATCCCTTTCTGATTTGCAGGAATATATTTTAATTGATCAGTATAAATATTATGTCAAACAATTTGCAAAAAATGATCAAGGAAAATGGGTATTAACAGATTATATAGGAAAAGATGCCATTTTAACCTTAGAATCGGTAAAATTAACGCTAACTTTAGAAAAGTTATATTAAAGGGTTGAATTTGAAACTTTATCTTAAGATGAAAAGTAATTTAATCTCTATTTACTAAAAATTATTCATAAAATTTAACCTGATTTTAGATATAATTTAATACCTGTTTATCTTTGCTCTTTTTATTAATTATTGTCCATGTTTAATTCTGTTATTCGTGCGATCGCATCTTCTCCCTTAACCCAAGAACTTAGCCAGAAATTAAGCCAAAATAAAAGATTAGACTTACAAGGCGCATCCCGACTACCGAAAGGATTAGTAACCTCCGCCATCGCTCAATTAGAAAACAAAAACTTGCTTGTAATTTGCTCAACCCTTGAAGAAGCGGCTCGTTGGATGGCGAATATTGAGCTTATGGGCTGGAAACAAACTTTTTTCTATCCAACCTCTGAAGCAAGTCCTTATGAGGCTTTTGATCCTGAATCTGAGATGGTTTGGGGGCAGTTGCAGACCCTTTCTAGTCTGCTCAATCAAGATACTACACAAAAAACGGCGATCGTCACCACCGAAAAAGCCTTACAACCCCATTTACCCCCAGTCGAGGTGTTAAAGGAATATTGTCTCAATCTGTTTAAGGGCATGATTTTGGAGAGTGAAGGGATAGAGTTAACTTTGGCAAAGATGGGCTATGAGCGAGTTAATCTCGTGGAAATCGAAGGGCAATGGAGTAAAAGAGGAGATTTAATCGATATTTTCCCCGTATCTGCCGAATTACCCGTTAGATTGGAGTTTTTTGGCGATGAATTGGAGAAAATCAGGGAATTTGATCCCGTTTCTCAAAGAAGTTTAGATGCGATCGAATCTTTGAGTTTGACTCCGACAACTTGGCAGGGGCTAATTAGTCAGAATTTGCCTAGCATAGAAATTATTAAACCTTATGTAAGCACTTCTGAGCAAGAGAATTTAGAAAATAATGTTTTTCCAGAGGGAATGACTCGTTTTCTCGCCTTGGCATTCGGCGATGGAGTCTGTTCTTTATTGGACTATTTACCCCCCAATACCATAGTTGCGATCGATGAAGTGGAACAGTGTCAAGCCCATAGCCGTATTTGGTTTGAACAAGCTGAGGATAAATGGCAATTAATGCAGAAGTTGGTGGAGATCCCCCCTAACCCCCCTTTGAAAGGGGGGAATAATTGGATGTTGCATAGAGAATTTAGAGAATGTTTAGAAAGTATTAATTCCCCTCAAATTTTTCTCTCAGAAATCTATACAGATACCGATAAAGATAATAAAAATAGCTTAAATTTATCAAGTCGCCCTTTACCTATTTCTCCCCATCAATTTGCTAAATTAGCAGAAATTTTAAGAGGGAAAAAAGAGATTTATAACACCATTAATTTAAGTCAATATAATACTTGGTTGGTTTCTGCTCAACCCTCTCGCACAGTAGCTTTACTACAAGAACATGATTCTCCCTCTCAATTTATCCCTAATCCTCTCGATTTTGGTACAATTGAAAAATTACAAAGACAGGGCATTTCTACGGCGTTAAAATATTCTGGACAAGCAGAATTAGAAGGGTTTATTTTACCTACTTTTCGCATAGTAGTTGTTACCGATAGAGAGTTTTTTGGACAACATAATTTAGCCACTCCTACTTATATCAGAAAACGCAGAAAAGCTGCCTCAAAACAGGTTGATTTAGACAAGTTAAGACCAAAAGATTTTATTGTCCATAAGTATCATGGTATTGGGCAATTTTTAGAGCTAGAAGTATATGAAGGTAGGGAATATTTAGTTATCAAATATGAAGATGGATTACTTAGAGTTCCAGTAGATAGTTTAGAATTAGTTAGCCGTTATCGACACACGGAAACTAAGCCACCAAAGTTAAATAAAATGTCGGGGAAAGAGTGGCAAAATGTCAAAAATAAGGTCAAAAAATCTATTAAGAAATTAGCGGTGGATTTAGTGAAATTATATGCCACTAGAAATGAGTTAAAAGGTTATGCTTATCCCCCTGATTCTCCTTGGCAATTGGAGTTAGAAGATTCTTTTCCTTATCAGGCTACTCCAGATCAATTAAAGGCAATTATTGATGTTAAAAGAGACTTAGAAAGCGATCGCCCCATGGATAGATTAATCTGTGGTGACGTGGGTTTCGGCAAAACGGAAGTAGCCATTAGAAGTATTTTTAAAGTCATTACTTCAGGGAATAAACAAGTGGTTTTTCTCGCACCTACGACTATTTTATCCCAACAACATTACCATACTTTAGTAGAAAGATTTTCTCCTTATCCCATTAATATTGGCTTATTAAATCGTTTCCGCACGGCATCAGAAAGAAAAGAAATTATCCAAAAATTAGCAACGGGAGAATTAGATGTTGTTGTTGGTACACAGTTGTTATTAAGCAATAAAATTAAATACAAAGATTTAGGCTTATTAGTAGTAGATGAGGAGCAAAGATTTGGGGTTAATCAAAAGGAAAAAATCAAAGCCTTAAAGACTTCTATTGATGTGTTAACTCTCAGCGCCACTCCCATCCCCCGCACTTTGTATATGTCTATCTCTGGGGTGCGAGAAATGAGTTTGATTACCACTCCTCCCCCAAGTCGTCGCCCCATTAAAACCCATATCATGCCCTTTAATCAAGAGGTGATTCGCACCGCTATTCGTAATGAATTAGACAGAGGAGGGCAAATTTTCTATGTTGTGCCTCGCATTGAAGGGATGGAAAAAATTATCACTATGTTAGAACAAATGATCCCTAGTTTAAGGATTGCGATCGCGCATGGGCAGTTAGATGAAGGGCAATTAGAATCAACTATGCTAGGTTTTAGTAATGGAGAGGCGGATTTGCTACTCTGTACGACTATCGTGGAGTCAGGCTTAGATATTCCGAGGGTGAATACAATTATTATCGAATCTGCCCATAAATTCGGATTATCGCAATTATATCAGCTCCGGGGACGAGTGGGGCGATCTGGCATTCAGGCACACGCATGGTTACTCTATCCTAATGATGAGATTTTATCAGATATTGCCAAAAAAAGATTAAGGGCTTTACAGGAGTTTTCTCAACTCGGTTCAGGGTATCATTTAGCTATGCGCGACATGGAAATTCGAGGGGTTGGTAACTTACTTGGCGCTGAACAATCTGGGCAAATGGAGGCGATCGGATTTGAGATGTACACAGAGATGTTAAAAGAAGCAATAAACGAGATTCAAGGGCAAGAAATACCCCAAGTGGAAGATACGCAAATCGATTTGAAACTAACTGCTTTAATTCCTAACCGCTATATTGTAGATATGGAACAAAAAATGGATGCTTACCGTGCGATCGCCTCTGTCACTTGTCAACGGGAAATCAAGCAGATTGAGACGGATTGGCAGGATAGATATGGAGAGATACCCGATTCAGCGAGGGAATTATTATTAGTAGCAGAGTTGAAATTAAAAGCAAGGTCGATCGGTTTTTCCCGTATTAAACCCGAAGGAAAACACAATATTATCCTTGAAACACCAATGCAAGAACCAGCATGGCTACTATTAGCGGAAAAATTGCCTCCCCATTTACGCAACCGTTTTGTCTATGGCAAAAATAAGGTAATTGTGAGGGGATTAGGTACAATGAAACCGAGTCAACAATTAGAAAGTTTAAATAACTGGTTTACCCATCTCGTCAAGGAAAAACCGTAGGTTGGGTTAACGAAGTGTAACCCAACACCCTTTATGATTAAGACATAGCAATTAAAATTTTTATTAAAATGGAATTAAATAAAAGAAATCTGAGGGCAAGAAATGAATTCTCTAACAATGAAAAACCACCTAATAAAAAAGGCTCTTCTACAGTAGTTATGATAGATCCTTAAGACATAACCCAGTTTAATAGGA
>CAYPDC010000197.1:0-4726 GCA_964409355.1 uncultured Cyanobacterium sp. | reverse complement strand
AAAGGGGGAATTATAAGGAAGATTGGTAAATTCTTTCTTGGAAACCGCCTTAACAGTTAACCAAAATATACTCAAATCCTTTTAAGTCCATTGATTGTTTGTATTTTTTTAATTTCTTACATAAAATTTAAAGTTGCTATAGACTCTATTAACACCCCTAGGGTTTGCCCCGAAACACCATAAACAAGGGCTTCTCGATAAATTCTATTGGCTGGATGCTCACGGATATTCGCCGCTCCTTTTGAGGTTATAATCGATGCGATCGCAGCTTGATAAGCTAAATGAATGGCTTGAGTTCGCAATTTTAATTTATCATGGAAATTGGCATCGGGATCAATGACGGTTTTTAACATTTTTGTTTGTAAAAATTCTGCTTTATTTTTAATAATAAAATAAGTGTCTTTGACTTGCGAATAATCCAGTTTTGTTAAATTCTCAGCAATAATTTCTAAACTAGCAAAAGTACAACCTAACGGGAAAAAGCCATGATGTAAAACATTTTCTTGATCTTTATGATGAATAGAATTAATAGGTTTAATGGTAATAATATCTTCTTGGGATAGGGGATAATTGTTTAATTTCCCCGTGACAGTATTAGTGCTTGTCATGGCACAAAGAGACAAAGGTTGACTTAACTCTAAATAGGGAGATTGACAACGAAAAGGTATCATACCATAGAGTTCTTGACCATCGGATAAGGTTGCCCCGATAATAAAATGGGAAAATAGATCATAGCCCGTAATCCAAGGAATACAACCGTTTAATTCATAACCTTTTTCTGTGGGTATAGCTGTTACTAATGGTTTTCCTTGTCTTCGTAAATGGGAAAACCCAACACCATAAAAGTTATTTTCTTGCCCAATTTTCGTTAAATATTTCTCTTTTAAAATCTGGTTATTACTACTATTTAAAGATGCGATCGCACTTTGATGTTGAGTTTGTAAAAAAGCAAATGCACCAGAATATTTAGCCATCATAACTTGCCAAGAATAAAAACCTAAATTCCCCATAGCTAAACCGCCCCATTTTTCAGCTATTTTCAACTTTAGAAACAAGGAATTAACCTGATTAAATTTACTGAGAGTATCTTTTAATAATCGACTATCTTGATCTAATAAACTAGCATGAGGTAAAACTTCTTGTTTCAAAACATCTTCGGCTTGATTAATAATGTCTGATTCTTTTAAAAGTAATTCTAAAGTTTTTTCTTCTTTGATGTCTAAACTAATTAACTGTAACTTTTCTAAAAATTTTCCCTTAACTTCAGCCTTATTTTCCTTAATACGATTAATCTCATCTAAACTCAAATTATTTGCCTTAACTATCGCCTCTATAACCTCATAAACATCGGCAATTTCTTCCATTAAATCTTGTTTATTATCTGTTTCAAAAACTTCTTGAGCTTCCTCTCTTAATTTAGCTTTTAAAGCCTGTTGATATTCTACATTATTTAAAGTTTTTACTTGACATTTACTGTTATTTGCGTGAATGATTTGAGGGATCTTATCTCTGACTAATTTAGGTTTCATGATCAAGAATTTTCAGCTACGACAAAGATTTTGGCTCTATATTAACTATAATAAAGAATATAAGTAATCAGGAAGACCAGTATGTCTATTAGCGATTTAGAAACTACTATTTATCAATGTATCATTAGTTGTCCGAGCGATAAACCCCCCTATATCCCTTTTCAAACCATCGCCGAAACAAAAGAGACAAATTCTCAGAGGTACGCCTTAGTTAACCCTTTAGATGTTGACACCTTATCTCCTTACACCACCGTTAATAATCTTCAATATTTTATGTTCGAAGTAGCGGAAGTGAATCCAGCTCAAAAAAGTATTTTAGATGAAAATTTAGAGAAAATAGAGAGTTTCGAGCGAGAAAACTTAAAAAAAGCCGGGATTCCTGACTTAGCTTTTGTTTATCTCACTTTAACAGAGCATAATCCCACTGTACCTGAATTAATAGACGCATGGCAAGATACCGCATCAGGTCAAGAAATTGTTATTATCAGTAATAATCAAGTGCTCAAAACATTAGGAGAGTATTGGCAAAATAATACCCCTGATAAAACTACTGTACTTAATTATTTACAACTATTCTCAAAACTATGGCGTATTTTTACAAAAATTAATTGTCGTACTAGCCTCTTAAAAGTTGATAATTTAAAAATCGACTTTAATGAAACCTTGATTTTAGCTCGAATTTACCCCGACTCAGAAAACGATCCTCCTTTGTTAAGAGAATTAGTAGAAACATGGGCAATTTTAATCGCTGATTTTGACGAAGATTATGAATCTTGGATTACAGATTTGATGATCAAAATTGAGTCGGGAGAAGTGGAAGATGCCAAACAATTAAGAACAGAATTAGATAATATCAGTCAACAGTTGGAAATCGAATCTTTATTAGAAGAAGATGACTTAAATTTCCTTTCGGAAAATGAAGAATTAAATACCATTGCAGAATCCTTCGGGGATGAGGGATCTCCCTCCGAATTTCAAGCTACAGAAATTAATTCTGATGGAGATGATCAACCTACTCTTGTGTTGCCCATGCGTTTATTGAGCGTCAAAGAAGTTGGTTTGACGGATATTGGTCGTCGTCGAGGGCATAATGAAGATTATTTCGCCATGGAAACGAAAATTAATAAGTCAGAAAGTTCTAAGGGTACTTATCTTTCTGCTAAGGGTTTATTTTTAGTCTGTGACGGCATGGGAGGTCATGCTTCTGGTGAAGTTGCTAGTGCTACTGCTGTTAAAAGTTTAACAGAATATTTCCAACAACATTGGGGGAATGATTTACCCGACACAGAAACTATTCGAGAGGGGGTTTTAAAAGCCAATGAGGCCATTTACTCCTTAAATAAGGATAAGGGGGAAGTTGGCTCTGGTAGAATGGGAACTACCCTAACGATGACTCTCTTACAAGACACCAAGGCGGCGATCGCCCATGTTGGGGATAGTCGTATTTATCGTGTCACTCGCAAATGGGGTTTAGAATTACTAACAGTAGATCATTGTGTTGCTCAAGCAGAAATCAAACAGGGAGTAGATGTAGAAATTGCTTATGGCCGTCCTGACGCTTATCAACTTACTCAAGCCTTGGGACCAAGAGATAATAACTATATTAACCCAGATATTCGGTTTTTCGACATTAAAGAAGATACGATCTTGATTATGTGTTCTGATGGATTGTATGATAATAACTTATTTGAAGATAACTGGGAGAAAATTGTTTTACCGTTAGTTAGTTCTAAAGCTAACTTAGAAGATGGTGTTGCCCATATTATTGATTTAGGTAATCAAATTAATGGTCATGATAATCTTACTTGTGTGTTAGTGCGCATTAAAGTACAACCCAATTTAGATGGGCAAAGCGGACTTTTTTAGTTTAATTGGCGAGAAGCCCCACACCTTGTTTTCAACAAAAACAAAAATTAAACAGGTGTGGGACTTGTACTGTGTCTCTGAGCCTAATAGATTTTTATTTTAAGTTAAGAGAATGTCTCGCAAAGGCGCAAAGGAAGCAAAGAAGTATTTTTTGCGACTCTAATCTGTACTCGCTTTTTCCCTGTTAAAGTAAATTTGAGCGTTACTATTCTGGGCTAACTCTTTCAACATTTCTAACTCCTGTAACTTTAATAAGGCAGGATGATTACTAAATGCGATCGCAACTGATTCTAATTGTTTTAAACTATCAATAATCGCCTGAGTTTTTATTTGCTGAATTTCTGCTTCTTGAATCGCTGCCCTTTGTTTTGAAACAATCTCCCCCTCTATTTGTAATTGCTTGACTTCTTGCTGTGCCTGTGCTTCAATTTTCTTAACTTCTGCTTTAGTACGAGCTTCTACCAGTTGTGCTTGACTTAAACGCTCTGTAGCCAACACTTTGTTCATAATTTCCTGTAAATTACCCGGAAATATCAAATCCTTGACATCCGCCCTTAAGATGGAAATACCGTAACGACTAGCTACTTCTTGAACATCCTGTAAAATATCCTCACTGAGTTGATTGCGATTGGTGAGTATTTGTTCTAAAGACATGGAAGCTAAAGAGCGTCTTGCCGCTAATTGTACATCACTATAAAGACGATTTTCATAGTTCTCCACTTCATGAATTGCCGCAAAAGCATCCACTACCCGAAATTGAACTATAATGCTAACCCGAATTGCTACTTTATCCGCCGTTAAAATTTCCTGCCCTTTTATCGTTAAATCCCTTTCACGAACATCTACTAAGGTAATTTCTATTTTCGGAATACGCCAAAATCCCCAATTTAGATGAACTGGAATGATATATCTACCTGCATTTAATATTTTCAGAAACACACCATCTTTATAATAAATTCCTCTATGGGTATCTTTGATAATTATTTCTTGTTGCCATTTCATGGCTTTAACCCTTATTCTCAGAAATATTGTCTAATTAATTATCAAGCCTCGTAGTATAACTGATGTGGAGAACGAATATTCAGATAATTACAAGCTGAATCCAGTATGTGATAGTAGCAACCATGTTTATTCGCTCCTAGTTAACCGAGGCACTTCTAAATTATAACAAGATCAATAAACTTTTTCGGCGTTGCATCATTAATTACCAATTATTTGATATTAATGTAGTCTAATTCTATGGTTTTCGCTGCTATACATAACTTATTCTTATTTGTACTGTTATATAAAACTTATCTACAGTTACTCACTATAGCGTTTACTTTCTGCTT
>CAYPDC010000196.1:0-4772 GCA_964409355.1 uncultured Cyanobacterium sp. | reverse complement strand
ATAGCTTAGGTGATTTCTAATAATAAATATACCTGCTAGATCCCCCCTAGCCCCCCTTAATAAGGGGGGAATTATAAAGAAAATTGGTAAATTCTTCCACAGAAACCGTCTAAACTGGGGTAATGGTTACTTTGACTTTAACTCTGTCTTTCGTTTCTGGTAATTTAACCGTGAGGTTGTCTCCATCAAAATCAGAATAGGCTTTACCATCTATAGTTACAGAAGTAATCTTGATACTTCCAGCAGGTAAAATATCAGGAGAAACCCTTAAGATATTATCTGGAAATCCTCCGGGAATAGGCTTGAAGTAAAAATCCATCGGTTGTTTAGTGACTAACAAATTAGTATAAACTGCCGCTAGGTAACATAATTCAAAGGAGTGATAACCACTCATGGAATGACTGCCTTTGCTTCTTTCATTTCCTCCAGCAAGGTAGGGTAAGCCATTGGCTAAAACGTTGAAGTAAATACCGCCGTCTTCTAAATCCAAGAACCATGCGTTATAGAATGCGGCCGCTTCTCGGGCTAGGGTGTGGTATTCGTTATTGTTTAATACCCCTGCAAGGATGAAGTAGGCAAGGATCATTTGTTCTTGTTGCCACCAAGGTTTACGATCGTGCCAAACAAAGTCATGGAATTTTTTGCCCTCTTCAACAATTCTTTCCACTACATCATAACAACCTCCCCGTTGACGATCGCACCCAAATTCGGTCATGAGATCAGCGATTTGACAAGCTACCTCTTGATATTCGGGTTTTGCCTTAAGGCTATTCATGCGCATCAAATTCCAGGCAATTTTATAGTTATGCCCCACAACTCCACGATTTTGTTGCCATCCCCAAGTGGTATCATGAGACCAATCTTCATAGAATTTTTCTTGAACAAAAGCACTATTAGTGCGATCGGGGAAATATTTAACGATGGTGTCGAAGGTATATTCCAACATATCGGCGTATTCTTGTTTTCCCGTTGCTAACCAAAGATTGATGAGGTAAGCTGGGGCGTGATCTCCCACGGAGTTCCAGTTTTTACGGGCTTTATTATGCCCTAAAGTATCGCTACGGGGATCTAATAAGACGGGATCTAAATGGCTGAAATAACCACCATATTCGCTTTTGTCGAGGAAAAAGTCATTGAATAGTTTGATGGTTTTCTCCGTATCCTCCATAATACTGGGTTCACCCGTACAACGGTAGGTTTGAATCGGACCTGCTAAAGCGTAAATCTGTTCGTAAGCAGGAATAGCATCGTAGTCATCCCCAAATTCTGAGGCAAAAATCTTTTCTTCTTTTTCCCCGTTAACGTCAATACCGTGATACCAGTAAACGATTCCTTCGTCTAAATCCTCAAATTTCATGTGTTCTTGCAAATACTTTGTACCTGCTTCGGCGGCTTCTAAAAACTCGTCTTTGCCTGTCATCAGAAAAGCCGTAGCGAAACCATACACCAAACGAGAAATAGTATCAGTTTCTTGACGGAAGTTGCTTTCTGAACGAACACCACCTAATGAAAGTTCCGTACGATAAAGACGATAATTGTACTCATCAGCGTCGCCAAATTGTGCTTTGAGATAAAATTTACCTAAAGCGTTGACTTGCTTAATCCACCAATTTTGTTTTTCAAATACATAGTCATCTTTACTTCTACCGGCAAAAACTACCTGTTTGCCGTCAAAATAGTCTCTATCAGGGTAAAATACACCGTAAACGAACAAAAAGCGTCCCGGTTCAAGCATCGATCGCATTGAGCCTGTGGCATCGGGATAACCCTCATCGAAGTTTTGAATCAACTTAGCATAAGCCATGGGACTTAATTTAACCTGATATTCTTCACCGTCAGAGGTTTTCAGTCCAAAAAATTCGGTATCTGGATTGTAACTGGTGACATATCCCGCAATTAAGTCGGAAATGGGAGAATTAATTTTAATAGTCATTACTTTATGATGGAACAGAAAAAATTAAAAAAGGATTCAGGAGAATAAGAAATATATCTTTCCCTACTCATTACTTATTACTCATTACTCGTTTTACTTTTCCATTTCCTCCAAAAAAGAGGTTAAAAAGATTTCGATCGTACCCGGATGTTTTCCCGTGATTAAATTACCATCCACCACCAAATCCGCCGTTACGTCATCGGGTTCATAAATTACCTCCGCCCCTGCATTTTCTACGTCACAAATAATATTATGGGCACAAGTAACCTTTCTCCCCTCCAATAAAGTGCGATCGGCACAGAATAACCATAGACTATGGCAAATAGTACCCACTTTCAGATTATCCGTTGCCATGGCCTTGCGTAAAAAGTTCACCGCCGGAGCGTTGTTTTTTTGTCCTTTTTTTACGTTAACCTGATAACGTAGGCGATCCATGGCATAGGCACCAATACAAATAACCCCTTTGTAATCTTTGGGATCAATGTCATTTACTTCTGTAGTAACGGTGACATGATACTCCACAACATCATTTTCAGGATTAGAACCAAATCTTAAAGAATCATTACCCCATAAATGACTAACATACTCAACCTCATAGCCATTTTCAGGAAAAAACTCATTAAAACGCTTAAATTCGGTAGGATCGAAATGTTCTTCAATTAAAACAGCAATTTTGCCCTTAGTTGCATTCATTTTCAGTTTATCTCCTGATTATTTATTATCTAACTCTGCAAAAATTTCATTGAGCATTCCAAAACATCCAGCGGCCTTATTAAAACCAGCATAAACACACATGAAAAGCAATAATTCTTCTATTTCTTCTCTGGTTGCCCCCTGTTGTAATGCCATATTTACATGAGCACCAAAGGGATTTCCTGCCCCTGTTTGATCTTGGTTTACCACGTCAACAGCTATGGTAATTAAAGCCTTGGTTTTTTGATCAATGAGAGGAAGCCCCCATGCTTCACCCGCCACACGGGTACAAAAATCCCCAAATTTAGGGTTAATCGACTTTAATCCTTCCTGTAGTGCCAAATCGTCTAAAACCGCGTTTTTGTATGTCATATACCTAAAGATTTTTTTGTGTTTGAAATATTTATCTTGGGTTTTTTCCCATGAATTAACTATTTTTTATCTCACGCAAAGGCGCAAAGACGCAAAGGTATTTTCTTTTAATACAAAGGTATTCAAAGGAGATTAAGACTGCTGTAAGCTAAGAAGCATTTAACTTAGGCGGTTTCCAAGAAAGAATTTACCAATCTTCCTTATAATTCCCCCTTTGTGTTTTGGTGGGTTAGGGGGGATCATGCAGGTATATTTATTATTAGAAATCACCTTACTGTTTTTACTAAGTCTAAAAAACGACTCAAACGCTTCTCTGTTGCCTTTTGTCTGTTGCCTATTGCCTACCTTCACCAGTAAACTTTTTCAGCAAATAGCCTAATTAATAACGCTTAGGCAGTCGTAATTAACTTAATTAATTCTTCAGGGGCAAATACATCACGATAGAAGGTTAATTGTTCGGTTTTGAGGTAACATCCCCCTCTATGCCCTCTTCTTACCCAAGTTACATTTCCTTTAGCTATGGTTTCGTTGGTTTCATCATCCACACATTTCCACTCAAAAAATGTATGCTCTCCCGAAAACATGACTATGGGCCAACACATGGTGACATGGGGTTGAGCAATTAAAGCCCACCAGTGTTTTTCCCTTTCTTTTTGTTGTTCTAAACCTTGAAATGGCCCATCTTGACAAAGATAAACTAAATCAGGACGATATTCCCCCGTGAGAATGTCTCCTCTACCTTGTCTTAAGGCTTCGCAGTGGGTAGGCCACCATTCCTTATTTTCCTTTTCAATCATTTCTAAGGTATAATCTGAGTTGATTTCAGGTAATTTGTCTTCCATTAATTTGACAATGGCTTCCCCTTGAGCGATTAATTCGCTTTTTAACTCATCAGGCACTAACCCCGGACGGGAATAATTTGCGGTTAAATCTTTGTAGTAGTTGGTTCTTTTCATCATAGGATTTGAACTTTTTTGCAACGGAAGATTATTGACAATAATTTTAATTAATTGTCTTCCTCTTATTTTCTATCTATTCTGTGGTTAAGGTTATCACAAAACAGCAAAAAAAACTCAACTTCTTTTTGTTATCAATAAAAATACATACAATACAAATAATTGCGATTGTATGTATTTTGTGAACTAATCAGAAAAAGTAAAATTGAAAACAGCGTCATTAAAATCATTATCGCTGATAGCTAAATTACCGGGTAAATCTTCCACCATTGGCAATAATAAACGGTGCATATACTTTATTGTCTTCGATAATCACATCTCCAAATTCTGAAGCAGTGGTATTTTTGCTCGTGTCTCCATTCGCGCCCAGTTGTAAAATGAAATTATCAGCAACATTATTAAGAGCAGTTCTGGTATAACCAGTATCCCCCGGCAATAGTACGTCAGTGGTTGAACCATCACCATCAAGATCAAAAATATCTCGCACTGCACCAGTACCACTTTCAACTTGATAAAGTCCGATCAAGTTATGAAATAGTGCGTCGGTTTCTTCTAATGCCGTTTCTTCGACACTACCTTTTGTATCATTAACGGTATTATAAAGGAGAGTACCTTCTTCTGCTGTGTCTGTTTCTCTGAAATAGGCAAGGGTAGTATTTCCTACGGTATAAAGAGCTTCAGGATCGATCGAATCTGAAACACTTGTAGCAAAAGATAACTCAGGGAAAGTATCAGGATAGGGGGTTAAAACATCATCAGGCACGGTTGACATTCGCCCCGACCTGAAGGTGCGGGGATTCTCCCATCACTGAGAGAGT
>CAYPDC010000195.1:0-4895 GCA_964409355.1 uncultured Cyanobacterium sp. | reverse complement strand
AACTTAATCACTATATACTATATGAAGTTTCAAAAAAAAGTGCGGAATGTAGGTTTAGAAGAAATAATGTAGGTTTAGAAGAAATGGGGTTTAATTTAGTGTATCGTCAAGCAGAACATCCAGATCATCCAGCCTCTGCCATCATTTTAGGTGCGGCGACAAACTCAGGGAAGGGAATTAGTGTTAGTGTGCCTGTAGAGGGGGAAATTTACTACGATATTGACGGTTATACCAAAACCTCCACCACTAATGTTAATGGGGAAGTTACTGCTAGTTGTGATGAAGCTGAAGGGGCGATCTCTGAGTTACATGAGTTGTTACAAGCCGAATTTGGGATCAAGATGAGTGAATTATGGTGGGAAGGAAAAGACTTTCCTAAACCTCCTATTAGACATCTCCAGAAATTATGATTTTTGAACGGTATTTCCTGCTTCTAGCCCGATTGTTGGAGATGTCTATTGGTATAGCTAAACCAAATCCTATTAGTACAAATAAACCAAATTATAACCAATTTTAAAGTTAACTGTAGGGTGGGCATTGCCCACCATTGATTTAATTATAATGAAAATATGCACTTAATTTCCACAGGAAAACTAAAACAAGCGACATTAAAATATCCAGATGTCGAGAAAATAATTAAGGCTTTTTGTAAAACTATAAATAAAGCAGAATGGAGAAATTTATTAGACGTACAAAAAATATATAGAGATGCAGAATCAGTCGGTAATTTTACAGTTTTTAACATCAAAGGTAATAAATATCGTCTAATTTTAGATATTGATTATCAAGAACAAATAGCCTATTTTAAATACTTTTTAACTCATGCTGAATATGATAAGGAGGATTGGAAAAATGACCCTTACTTTAAATAAAGCTAATTATTTTCAACTATTAACCGATAGTAAAATTATTCTTAAAATTATCGATAATGAAACAGAATATCAAGAATATTTAAAAGTAGCAGAAAAACTGATTGCTAAGAAACAAAATAGAACCTTAGAAGAATCAGTGTTATTAAAATTGCTAGTAAAATTAATTGAAGATTATGAAGAAAAAACCTATGAAATTGAGGATTGGGCTAATGTTTCGCCCTTAGAAATTTTAGAACATTTTATCGAATCAAAAGGGTTATCAACAGAAGAATTAGTTAAGATAATGGGTTCAGAAAAGATTGTTAATGATATTAGACAAGGAAAAGAAAACATTAACAAAATTCAGGCTCAAATCTTAGGTAATTATTTTCAAATATCCCCTAATTTATTCTTAACTATTTAGGTGGGCATTGCCCACCCTACAAAATACATATAATCAAGAAAACAATGAATCAATTAGTCTCATCCCGTTGGATTACCGATTTTATTAAACACCGTTACCATCGTCTTCATACTATCCTTTATGGTAATATTCATGACCAATTTTTATGGCAGGGAAATTATCAAAATTTAGAGAATTTTCTCACCTGTTATTTTCAAGATTTAGGCTTTGAAATTGTCGTCACTTACGACATGATTGATGGTTTTAATTTTAATAGTAATGAAGCCCGAACAGAATTTCAAGATTTAGCCCGTAATCGTCCTATGGAGGAAAAAAATCAACCTATTGGCAATCCTCAAATTAATAATTCACCCTCTGTACCTAATAATAACTCCTTACCACAACCGCCAAGAGAAACTCCAGGAAAAATAGTGCCTCAAAATCTCAACACTAGAAAATCTCCTGAAAATGCCTTCGGTGATTTAAGGGCTGTATTATCTCAATCAAAGAAGGCGATCGCATCTATCATTAACTTAGGGGATATGTTAACCAGCGATGGTAGTCGTTACAGTGCAGACGAAAGAAATCCCTTAGCACTACTGAAAAAATGCCTATTAGAAGCCGAAGTTATCAGACAAGGAGAATTAACAGGTTATCGCAATACCATAATTATTATTGCCGATGACTTAAAACGCATTCCCGAATGGTTGCATCAACATAACCCCTTTGTGGATATGGTGCAAGTATCCTACCCCAACAAAGAAGAAAGAAAAGAATTTGCCTTGCGTTTCCTGAATAGATTTTATCAGGGAGAAAACATCAACATCCAAAAATCAGATAATCAACCCTCAGAATTAGAAACCATAGCGGAAGAATTTGGCGCATAGTAGATTATTACAAATTTGGCTTAAAAGAAGATCCTTGGGCGCAACTTAACCCCGAAAAAGTTCGACAGGCAAGACAACAGTTATCCAGTCGAGTTATCGGGCAACCGAGAGCAGTAAATGCAGTGACAACCATGTTAACCAGTGCTAGAGTTGGCTTAACCATGACAGGCAATAGCGGTAATAGTGGCAAACCAAAGGGCATATTCTTTTTTGTGGGTCCGACAGGTGTAGGTAAAACCGAATTAGCCAAAGCCGTCACCGAGTTAGTATTTGGCGATGAAAAAGCCTTTGCTCGATTTGATATGAGCGAGTACAAAGAAGAACACGCTGCGGAAAAATTAGCAGGTGCGCCCCCCGGATTTGTAGGTTATGAAGAAGGTGGGCAATTAACCAATCGTGTGTTAGAAAAACCTTATAGTATTCTTTTGTTTGATGAAATAGAAAAAGCACATCCGAAAGTATTAGATAAGTTTTTGCAGATATTAGAAGATGGGCGACTTACAGACGGAAAAGGACAAACTGCATATTTCAATCAAACTGCGATCATTTTTACCAGTAATATTGGTGCTTCTGATTTATCAGATCCGCAAACGGGTACAATTATCCGTGAGGGAATTATGAAAAGGGCGCAACAAGGAGAAATTCTCAGTTTTGAAGAAGTAGAAAACCATTTTAAACAGGAGGTTGATTGGTATTTTACCAGTCGTATTGGTAGGGCAGAATTATTGAATCGTTTTGGGGATAATATCGTTGTTTTTGATATTTTACGCCCTGATTTTGTCACCAATATAGCGGATAAATTTTTACAACAATTAGCCAAAAATACCCAAGACAAATATCAATTCCAGATTACTTTTAATGATACTGTGGGGGAGTTTTTAACTAATAAAATAAAAGAGGGAAATAATTTATTATTTGGGGGAAGAAGAATCAAAAATTTATTAGAAACTTATGTTGAACGTCCATTAAATATGTGGATATTTACTAATTATCCCAATGTTGAAGATTTACGAAGTTTATCTTTTAATATTGGATTAAATAATTTAGGACAATTGTTAATCAGTAAGAATTGTTAGTAAATAATATAAATAAAAGATCTATACAACGAGGGACAAATTTTTAATTCATACAACAAAGTCCTTCGTAAAAAAAGCCTTCTAATCCTCTAACAATAAATTAATCTTTTCCAACAACTTTTCTACTTTCTCTCACTTCTTAGGTTCTGTTTCCCATAGTTTCTTCGATCGCATCTTTCAGTAACTTCTCCCGTTTCAAGTGGCAAAGAAATTAAATCGAAGTCTCAAGAGTGTTTATGTCCAAGCTCATAAATTGGGATTGAGGAAAAACCGCATTAAACTAAGCACAAGTGCTAAAACCGCTATGTTGACGAATTAAAGGAGGTTGATAACCTAAAACTATATCTTCTCTTATTATACCCTTGTCTAATAATTGATTAGCGATCGCCACTTCCGTTCCATCATATTGAATCCAGATTTTTTCATCAATTATATCCACATGAATTAAGACCCCATAAACTCTTTTTCCCTGAAGCCAACCTACTCTAATAACTTGATAGCGATCGCGCTCATGGTCAAATAACAACTCCATTTGTATCTGTCCATAAACGGGAATAATTTTACTATGTTCTACTAAAAGTTCTTGAATTATTTGACGATAATTACTTATTTTATCCATTGTAAAATACTCCTTTTTTCTATGTCATAAATTGCCAAAAAAAGTTGATATTCTTTCACTCCTTCTTCAATAAAACGAAGATGAAAAAAGTCATCATAAATTTGACTAGGTACAGCTAAATATAAAACGCGCTCGGCTTCTTGAGAACGTAAAGCCCTACGATAATTAAGATATTGCCCTACGGCAGTGTGAAATTCAGAAATAGGAGAAGGATTGGTAAAACTCTTTATTTCTACGGCTATTTTTAGATTTTCTTTTTCCGCACCTAATAACAATTCTGCTCCTAAATCGATTTGCATTTGCACATCGCCAATAGCAACAGGAAAAGGGTCATGGGTTATATTCCATCCCTCTTTTATCAAGGCTTCTTTTACTATATAATGGAATAAATCTTTTGCCATTAATTCATCCTATTATTGAAGGTTTTGACTGAACTTTTATCTCTAAATTATCTGTTATAAATACTTTCTTATAATTGATATTTGTACTTATTCTATCATAATTTTTCTTTGAATATAATATCTATCTTTTATAGTTCGTAGGGGTTGAATATAGGAATCCCGTTCATAGTTTATAATTCATAGTTCATAGTTTATAATTCACCAAAGAAATTATCGATTAAACTTCGGTATGGATAAAAATTAATTTCTGTTTCTAATTTGGTTAAGATGCGTTGTTCGTCTGCAATATCCACCCCATAGACTACTTTATCCTCATATACCGAAAACCCGTATAAATGGGGATAATTTTTTCCACTTTCCATTTTCATCTTTTCCCCTTGATTAACAATCGTCTCGTATATTTCTTCATTATTACTTCCATCTAATATCAAATAACTCATATCTGGCATTTGTCCTCCCATTCCGAATAAATATAAATATTCTCCCAATTTTTGATTACTTTTTATCCCTGTAATAATAATTATTGCACTAATAATAATCCACGGGGCAAACGCTGATAAAAAAGTCCATGCCATGCCACCCATTCCCGTTGCTCTGAATATTACTGTTGACATTCGCCCCGACCTGAAGGTGCGGGGATTCTCCCATCACTGAGAGA
>CAYPDC010000194.1:0-4931 GCA_964409355.1 uncultured Cyanobacterium sp. | reverse complement strand
CTGTGAGGTAAGAATCCCCCGACATAATCTTTGATTTGTCGGTGGGAGTGTCAAAGTTATATTAGAGATTCAGCTCATGAAAAAACGGGTCAATGTGTTACTCCCCATCTTTTACGGGATATTTATGCCACTTATTTTCTGGATATGGAGTATTCGGATGCGGTGATTGAGTCTCTGGCTTACAATATGGGGCATACGGTTAAGGAATTACGCAAAAGTTATGATGCTCGTCGTAGTGGTGACAAGCGTCGTCCTCTGGAAACTGCTTTAACGGAGGTTCTTGACCAAATACATGGTACTTCTAGTTCTGTGGATAATCCTTCGGAAACGGTTTTACAAGAGATTATGAGCAATTTATCTAAGTTGTCTCCGGGCGATCGAGCTAAACTCAAACAGATTCTTTAACTATTTGCACTCTGTAAATAACGTAAGTTGTTAATATCTCGCTCTCACTTTTGAGGGTGGGATATTTTTATGATATGTTAAATATCTATATCATGTATTCTAATGGTTATTCGCATCAATTATATAGATATTTAAGCTAACACAAACTAAATTAGAACAGTGTAATCAACAATAAACTAACAGAAGCGATATTTTATGATAGTTTATCCGAATTTTGTTGGACTTAAAGATATTATAGTAACGGGATAGTATAGGGTGGAAAATAAGTTGAGTAAGGAAACTGATGCCAGAATTATTATAGATGACCTTTTACGACAAGCAGGGTGGAATCCCGCCGATAAGTCTGAGGTTGAAGCTGAGAAGATGGTTAATATTCTTCCTAAAGGTAGAGGTTTTGTTGATTATGTCTTATTAGATCAGCGAGGGCGATCGCTGGCGGTAATTGAAGCTAAGAAAAAAGCGATCGAACCTTATACAGCTAAACAACAGGCTTTACCCTATGCTCAAAGTCTCAATGCTCCCTTTATCTTTTTAACTAATGGGGAGGTAATTTATTTTTGGGATTATCAAAATGATGATGCTCGTTTAGTAAATTCTTTCTTTTCCCGAAGAGATTTAGAAAGATTACGAGAAATGCGGAATAATCGTCAACCTTTGGCAACAATTCCTATCCCAGAATATTTTACTCGTCAAGGAGAAACCCGTGCAGTTCGTCCTTATCAACAAGAAGCCATGAAGGCGATCGATCATGGGATAGAATTAGGTAAACGTAGATTTTTGATTGAATTACCCACAGGTACAGGTAAAACCGATTTAATCTGTCTGCAAATTAAAAGATTAATCGAAGCAGGTATTGCCGAAAAAGTTTTATTTTTAGTCGATAGGGAACAATTAGCAAAACAAGCCAGAGAAGCAATACAAGACTTATTAGGAGAATATGGTAGTTATTGGTTAAAACCGGGGGGGGTACGTCAAGAGCAACAGATTACTATTTGTTTACTGCAAACTATGATTAGCCGTTATCAAGAGTTTACCAGTGGTTATTTTGATGTAGTGATTACAGATGAAGCTCACCGCTCTATTTATGGAGTTTGGCAAACGGCTTTAAATCATTTTGATGCCCTGCAAATTGGTTTAACCGCTACTCCTGCTGAATATATTGACCGCAATACTTACGAGTTTTTTAACTGTGCTAGTCAACAGCCAGATTTTGCCTATCCTATTCAAGATGCTTTTAAAAATCGTTATTTAGTGCCTTATAAGTTTGCTACGGGTATCACAGAGATTATTGATTCAGGGGTAGAATTAGAGGAAATTTATTATGATCCTTCTGCTTTTGAGCGAAAATGGACTAATGAAACAACTAATCGCTTGATGATGGCAGAATTTGACCGATTAGCCCACGAAAACTACTTAGAATTAGCACCTAGGCAGACAATAGCACCGGGTAAGTCCATCGTTTTTGCTTTAACTAAAAATCATGCGGCAAGATTAGCCCGTTATTTAAACGAATTACATCCTGAATGTAGGGGCAATTATGCGGCGGTGATAACCAGTGATGTTGCTAATGCAGATGATTTAATTCGTCAGTTTCAGTATGAAGACTATCCCCAAATAGCGGTAAGTGTTGATATGCTTAATACTGGTTTTAATTGTCGAGAGGTGTTGCATTTGGTTATGTGTCGCCCTATTCGTAGCCCGATTTTATATCAACAAATTCGGGGTAGAGGTACTCGCACCGCCCCTCATATTCATAAACAAAAGTTTGTTATCTATGACTTTTTTGGTAATCATGAATATTTTAATGATAGTGATACGGACATATTTACTGGTACAACTAAAGGGCGATCGTCTTCTGGCACTAATAAAGCAAAATCTTCTTCTTCCCCCAGAGAATTAATTGAGTTAGGTAAAAGCGATCGCTGGTTACAAGCGGTTACTTATGTAGAAGTTGGTACAGAAGGGGAAAGGGTAGATAAAAAAGATTATGTTAGTAATTGGGAGGAAACTATCAAAAATGTCGTCAAAGACAACTTAATTTTACAAAAAATTAGAAGGGGGGAATTACTGACTGAGGAAGAAGAAAACCAATTATCTCAACTATTAAATCAACCTCGTTATTATTTCAATGAAGAAAATTTAAGACGAGCTTATAATAATCAAAAAAGTAATTTAATTGATTTTATTCAAGCCGCTTTAGGTAAAATTAAGATTAAAACCATTGAAGAACAAAAAGAAGAAAATTTTAGAGCATGGTTAATTTCTAAATCTTTTACCACTGAACAAGCCAGTTATCTTTCTTTATTAAAAAATCGGGCAATTTCTCAAGGTAAAATTAGTATTGATGATTTATTTAAACCTCCTTTATCTGTATTAAATGCGGCAGGTTTAGGCTTAGAATTATTTGGAGAGGAAGGATTAAAAACTATTTTTGAAGAATTAAATGGCTCGGTTTTTGCCGATAATTCAACTGGTACAGATGGTTAAGTTAACTATTAGGTGTTAAAGTTACTTTTATTGATTTTTTATTATAAATCGCACAAAAAAATTAATAACAAAAATTATAGTCTTAGGCATTAAGATGTTTGACACTATGAGACTTTTAAACCTTGTTATGGTTTACTCTTGCCTGTTGCTTGTTGCCTATTCCCCATTCCCTCATGAGAATAAGTAGTGTACCTCATGATAATGAAAATTGCTATAAACTAAATTATATTAATAACTATAAATAGATAAAAATGGATCAAAATTTACGCAGAAAATTAGACCAAATTACAGATACACTTTGGGCAGGAGGATTAACAAATCCTGTTACTTATATTGAGCAAATTTCTTATTTAATTTATCTTAAATTATTAGATGAAGAGGAATCACAAAGAGAATTAAAAAGCCGTTTAACGGCTGATTCTGGTAATAATAAATTGTTATTTCCCCAACAAGCAGAACGTTATCGGTGGTCAAAATGGCGGTTTAAAAGTGGTGTAGAATTAAGAGATTTTCTGAGGGATGAAGTATTTCCTTATATGGCTAATTCCCTTGTGAAAGATGAGCCAAAAATAGCTGAATTTTTTCGAGATGCTGTTTTAGAAATAACAGATCCTAATGTTTTAAAAACTGTTATTGATGAGTTAGATTTACTTAAATTTAGTAAGTTAGGACAAGATATAAAAGGGGATATTTTTGAATATTTATTAACTCATTTAGGGCAATCAGCATTAAATGGACAATTTCGCACCCCTCGACAAATTCGGGCGTTTATGGTGGAAATGGTTGAGCCTGATATGGGGGATACTATCTGTGACTTAGCAATGGGTACAGGGGGCTTTTTAATCGATGCTTTAGATTACATTTTGGCAAAATATAGCTCAAAACCTGTGGAAATCCCTATTTATGGTGAGGATTGGTTAGACAAACGAGGGCAAACTATTACTGAAGCAAAAAAAGAAATAGCCAACCTACAAACCTATCGTAAAGGTAACGGGGATAAATTACCCGATTGGCAGTTATTAGAAACATCTATTTTCGGTTTTGATGTGTCTCGACAAATGTTACGCATTGCCATGATGAATTTAGTTTTACACGGAATACGCAACGCCAAAATTAAGTTAGCTAATGTTTTGTCAGATTTAGGAGGATTAAGTGAGGAGGATTTACGCCGTAGTTATAAAGTAATGTTAGCTAATCCGCCTTTTGCTGGTACTTTACCGAAAGATTCTATTCGCAGTGATTTACCTACTAACTCGAAAAAGAGCGAATTATTATTTTTAGGGGCGATGATGAAATCCTTAGCTAAAGGGGGTAGGTGTGCGGTGGTTGTGCCAGAAGGGTTATTATTTGGTTCAACTAAAGCCCATGTTGACTTACGGAAAACTTTAGTAGAGGATTTTGATTTATTGGCGGTGGTGTCGTTACCTGCGGGGGTATTTAAACCTTATACGGGAGTTAAAACCGCAGTGTTAGTATTTCGTAAGCCTGTTAATGGTGCTGTTTCTGGGGTAAAAACAAAAGATAAGGAGAAAACACTAGCACAAGTTTGGTTTTATGAGGTAAAAAATGACGGCTTTGATCCTGATAAGATTACAGGAGGTGGCAGACCTGAAACACCTGAATTAAATGATATTCCCCGTTTATTAAAGGAATGGAAAGAGTACAAAAAATCTGGTTTTACTCAACCTGTTGGTATTGAAACAGGTACATTATTAAAAGCTGGTACAGATGAACCTCGCAGTTGGTGGGCAAGTTTAGCAACTATTCGAGAAAATGATTATAATTTAGCGGCGGGGAGATATAAGCCACAAATAGCGGAAAAAGTGTCCGATGAAGACCCAGAGGAGTTAATTAGGGAGGTTTTAACTATTGAAAAGGAGATTACTACTGGTTTAGAAAAGTTATTACAGGAGGTTAGATAATAGGTAATAAGTAATAAGTAATAAGTAATAAGTAATAAGTAATAAGTAATAAGTAATAAGTAAGTATCAGCTCAATAATTAGTGGTTTGTGGAAAAAAAGAAAAAAGTTCACAATAT
>CAYPDC010000193.1:0-5054 GCA_964409355.1 uncultured Cyanobacterium sp. | reverse complement strand
TGTTGAATCCCAATGATACAAAAAATCATCCGTGGGAACCGACAAATTATTTAGCCACCACAGATACAAAGAGAGCATTGTCTTTACTGCAATCTCATGGATGGGAATGCCTTAAAAATCAACAAAAATAATTGAAAGTCTCTAAAAATCATGATAGTTAATACATTATTGCCCAAATTAGATTCAAAAAAAGAATCCATTGAACTATGTGTGATTATAAATTCATTTAATCGGTTAGAACTACTTCGAGGGTCTTTATCATCCGTTTCTGAATGTTTAAATGAGGTTTATTCCGATCAATTTGGCATAATTATTTTTGATGCTGGATCAACAGATGGTAGTATTGAGTTTATAACAGAGTTTGCTCATCAAAACCAGGATTTTCTCCTAATTCTTCTTCAACCACAATCAGATCAAGATAGTTCGTTTAGCTTTGGATGTAATACGGCTATAAAAATGTCTGCTGAAATATTTATTAATTTAAAGTGGTGTTTACTATTTGAAACTGATAATTACATTAATAACCCAAAAGCTATCAGTTTAGCCGTAAAACTTTTAGAGCAAGAAAAGCAGTTAGCAGGTGTTGGTTTCACACTAGAAGGAGCTGGTTTCGGAGCATCTTTTCCTACAGCTTTCAGTTTTGTTTTAGGACAACAACTTTCTAAGTATTTAAGTTTAAGTGAAATGAACATTAAAACTCGGTATCCTTTTGCAGGAACTCAGTGGGAATATAGCGAAGTAGTATTTACTAGTCCAATATTAATCAGATATTCAGCTTGGCAAGAAACAGAAGGAATGGATGCTAATAGATTTCCTTTTTCTGACTGTGATACTGATTGGTGTTGGACAATTAACAAAAAAGGTTGGCGTTTAGCTGTTTTAGATGTCTCTGGTGTAATTCATGATAACAAAATGATTGCTTCTGAATGGTCAAATAAACGAGTTTTAAATTACCATCAATCCAGATTGCAATTATTGCTAAAACATCGGGGGGATTGGATATTATGGTTAAAACCTATCTTATTTATAAGGCATTGTTTAGAATACTCTATTTTATCGGTAAAAGCCTTATCATCTGCACATGCAAAAAAATCTTTAGAAACCAGAAAAATTTTACTAAGAAAAGTTTTTAATAATTATCAATAGGTCAAAATTATGTTTCAATTTCAATCTCTAAACTCATTAATCAAAAAATTTCACTGGAAAAGTATTAAATGGAAAGGCAAACAATTATATTCTAAATTAAGGGCATTTCTGGGAGGTGGGAAATATGTTTATGATTTAGATAAAAATACTAAATTTATTTCTCGAACAGAGGACGAGTTTTCTCATGTGATTTTTGTTTGTAATGGACATGAAAAAAAAGAAATGGAATGGTGTTGTCAATGGATAAAATTAGATAACAATAATCAATCAGTTATAGATTGTGGAGCTAATATTGGTTATTTTTCTGCAGTTATTTCTCAACGTTGTCAGTTAGAATTAGAAAAAATCATAGCTGTTGAAGGCAATAACAATACCGCAAAATTGTGCAAACAAAATCTTCAATATTTAGGAATAAATAATGCAATCGTCATAGAAACAATTTTAGTTGATGAGCCTTCAGGAGTTTATGATATACCAAATATAAGGGGAAGAGAACCTTGGCAACGAACAATAAAAATTCATTCAAGTATAACCAATACAAATTTATCTCATTCCTCAGTAACTACTTTAGATCATCTAATTACAGAGTTAAATATAACTCCTAGTTTGATAAAAATTGATTGTGAAGGTTTTGAAACTTTCATCTTGAAAGGAGCAGATTCCGTACTAAAAAAAATCCGTCCTACTTTTATGATCGAATGTAATGAGGAAGCCCTATTATCAGCAGGATCATCCAGAAATGAGCTTTTAGCATTATTAAAATCATATAATTATAAATTATTTCATTTGGGCAGTTTCTCGACTTATCAACCTTTTGGGATAGAAATTAATGATAATTTTCAGTCTCATAATTTTAATTTTGCCGCTATACCTAATGATGAATGTAATCTTAAAAGATGGGAAAACAGTTTAGCTTGTTTGGGAAATTAACAGAAAAGAAAATTAATTATGAAAATACAGCCTGTTTTTACAAAAATGATTAATTTTGGTAATCGTATTGCCAATTTAGGGTATTTATTCGCTTATCCATCCTACTCAAAAGTCAGAGGTGGACAAGGTAATGCTGATCTTTATCAGTTACTTAATAAAAAATGGTTTTACAAAACAGATATTAAATTGGTAATAGACATAGGAGCAAATGAAGGACAATCTATCATAACTTCTTTAGCATTAATGCCTCATACTCCAATCTTCGCATTTGAACCTAATCCAACATCGGTACAAAATCTAAGAGAAAAAGTAAATAAATATAAAGAACAAGTAACCGTTTTTCCCATAGCATTGGGCAGTTGTAAGGGTAATTTACCTCTAAACGTTAGTCAAGTTTCTCCAGCATCTTCATTGCTAAAAAATAGCTCACAACTTAATCAAGAATTTCCGAATTTATTCACTGAAAAAATTATTGATGTGGAAGTAGAACGATTAGATGATTTTATCGATCAATTAGACTTAAATTTAACGGATAAATCTTTGTTGGTAAAAATTGATGTTCAAGGGTTTGAATTAGAAGTATTAAAAGGTTCGACAGAATTATTTCCCAAAATTGCTATTATCGTCTGTGAAGTAAATCTATCAGTCTTTTATGAAAATCAATGTGGACTGAATGAAATAATTAGTTTCTTATATCGATATGATTTCAGATTGATTGATATAAGTAAGCCAATTAGATCAAATACTGATCAAAGAATTTTATATGTAGATATGGCATTTATTCATCAAGATACTATATGATTTGGTCAATTTATCAGCCAATTTTTCTTGAATTTAACGTTCAAACTTTATGAACCAATCAAAATCTAAAATTATCATTGTTTCAGCACAGCCAATTCAAAATCCTCGGACTTGGCAATTGTTAGCTGAATATGATCAGGTAGAAATGCTAATGGCTTATTGTACTCTACCCGATCCTAAGTTATGGGAAAGAGGTGGTGAATATATCAATAAAACTGTATTTGATCTGCCCATGTTAGAAGGATATCCTTGGGTAAAACTCAAAAACTTTTCCCCTTTACCTCAAATGGGAACATTTTGGGGTTTAATGAATTTGGGATTAATTAAATTAGTGCCGAAATATGATGTTTGTCTTGTCCATGGTCATTCCTATTTTAGTTTTTGGTTAGCTATATTTATGGCAAAATTTACCCGAAAGAAATTATTAGTTTCTAGTGATGCTACTTATATAGAAGGAAGTCAAACTTCTTTATCAGAAAACAATCAAAAACCTAGTTGGAAAAATAAACTTAAAAAAAAAATATTTCCCTATTTTTATAATCATTTTCTCGATGGTCTAGTTGTTCCTTCAACTGCGGCTCAAAACTTTCAACTATCTTTAGGGGTTCAGGAAAATAAGATTTTTGTTGCTCCTTATGTTGTGGACAATGAACTAATAAAAACTATTGCAGAGCAAACTGATCGAAACAAACTAAGAGCAGAATGGCAAATTCCAGAAGATGCACTAATAGTAGTATTTTGTGCTAAGTTTTTACCGAGAAAATCTCCTCAAGACTTGTTACAAGCATTTAGTAAAGTGACAGTACCAAATAGTTATTTGGTTTTAGTGGGTGATGGTCCCCTAAAAGAAAGTTTAGAAACTGAAGTAAAACAGTTAAATATAGAAGAAAAAGTACGCTTTCTCGGTTTAGTTAAATATTCTGAGTTACCTAATGTTTATACCGCTAGTGATATTTTAGTTCATCCTGCAGAGTGGGAACCTTATGGATTAATCGTCAATGAAGCGATGATTTGCGGCATTCCTGTAATTGTGAGTAATCGAGTGGGAGCTGGCTATGATTTAGTTCAAGAAGGAGTGACTGGTTATACTTATCCCTGTAAAGATGTCGAGGCTTTGGCTAGACTGTTAAACCAAGTATTAAGCGATCGCCTTTTACTTAAATCACTAGGACAAGCGGCACAAAAAAGAATGGAAACTTGGTCTTCCAAAGAACATATAGAAGCTATTATTAAAGCAGTAAAAACAATTACTAAATATTAGAAACAAGAAGATCTAATTTTCATGAAAATTATAATTAATTCTGAAAAATTTTATCCTAGTGTTGGAGGTGCTGAAACTAATGCTGAAATTTTAGCAAGAGAATTTGTTGCTTTTGGTCATGATGTTAAATTAATTACGCAAAACAATAGAGATGACATAAAATTAGATCAAAAAGAATTTATTTTTGAAGTAATTAGAAAACCTAATTGGTTGCAACTATCTAAACAATTTGTCTGGTGTGATGTATATTTTCAGAATGGAATTAGCCTCAAACATATTTGGCTTATTTTTCTAACTCGTAAACCCTGGATTGTACGTCAAAATATTTGGATTAGCTATCCTAAAGGAACATTAGCCAAAATCAATTATCAAAATATTAGCTATAAAGAACATTTTAAATACTTTTTAATCCGATTTGCTAAAGTTATTTCAATTAGTCAAGCGATCGCTGATCATCTTCATTCTCCCTCAATAGTAATTGGAAATCCCTATCGAGATCAATTATTTAAACTAATACCAGATCAACCTCGTACTAAAGAATTAGTATTTTTAGGACGTTTAGTTTCAGTTAAAGGTGTAGATATTCTTTTAAAAACCTTAAAATCTCTGAAAGAAAGGGGTTTAATTCCACAACTTACTATTATCGGTTCAGGATCAGAAGAAGATCAACTGAAACAACAGGTTAAAGACTTTGAACTTACCTCACAAGTTACTTTTGTAGGTACTACAGTAGGGGATGAATTAGTCAGAATCCTGAACCAACATCAAATTATAGTAGTACCAACTTTAGAACCTGAACCTTTTGGCGTAGTAGCTTTAGAAGGAATTGCTTGTGGTTGTGTAGTCGTAGGCTCGGAAGGAGGAGGATTAAAAGACGCTATAGGTAACTGTGGAATGACATTTCCTAATGGTGATG
>CAYPDC010000192.1:0-5088 GCA_964409355.1 uncultured Cyanobacterium sp. | reverse complement strand
CCTAACACACTTCGGCTACCCTCAGTGCATCGCCTGATACCTGACACCTTTCATCCCTTAAGATTTTATGTCGAACTCAGGTTTAATTTGGTGATCGCTGCGATCGCTAAAACCCCACTTGTCAATCAAATTGAAAATATTTTGACGTGCGGAATGTGGGAGTTGTCAAAGACTATTGCCTATTCTTTTTTTAGAATTTTGATGGGGTGGATTTATCTATAAAATTACTCATAACTTCGGGCATCATTTCAGTACCTAAAACACTACCTGAAACATGGTGTTCAAATACTTCCGAAACAGGTAAATTTTCCGTTTGAAGATGAGATAGAGGATCATCATTAGGTAATAATTTAATTAGGGGGAAAGGCAATAACGTTGATAAATTGGTGATAATTAAAAGTAACCAAAGATTTTCAAAATTATTCTCTGTCACCCCTAACCAATGGGTTAATAATGCCCCTAATTCTTGGGAAAGTAAACCCCCCAAATTCCAAATTGACATTAATAAAGCAAAGAAACTCGCCTCAATTCCTTTAGGACATAATCTTGCTGACAATACTAATATAGGCATGAAGGCAATTTGCCCCATCACTGTTAAAATAAGATTGTCACCTAAACTAAACCAATGATCATCAATGCCTAATTGACGGTTAAGATGGGTAACTAAAATTAAGCTAGTCATACCGAGGAGGGAAGATAAAACGACACTCCAACCAAGGATGACACGGAAGGATATTTGTTTTAACCATTGTTGATAACACCACACCCCCATCAAGGAGGCTAAACTGGTGATCAATCTTATTCTACCTAAAAATTCGGGAGTAAATCCTAATTCGTTGGTACTGAAAAAGAAAAAAGCAGAATCGGCACTAGGTGTCATTTGCCAGATAAAAACGAAGATAACAGGGTGTAAAATAGTTTTTTGCTTAAAAGTTTGCCATATTTGTTTGATTTGTCCTGAAAAGTCGATTATATCCTCTTTTTCTGTCACTGGTTTTTCTATGATTAATCCTGCTATACCTACCACTAACAAAGGAAAACAAGCGGTAATTAAAAATATCTGAGAACTGCTGTAGTGTTCTAACAATGAACCGCTAAAATAAGCAGTAATTATCCCCCCAATGGCAGAAAAACCCCATGTCACCGATTGTAATGAGCCTGATTTTGCTAAAGATTCAGATTTTGCCCTTTCTACCACGACAGAATCGACAATGACATCACTAATGGCAACGGATAAGGATGTGCATAAAATAGCAATAATTGCGCCTGTGAGATTATTGACAATGATTGCTAAACTCAACCATGCGATCGAGCCTAAGATACCAGAAAGGAATAAATAACTACGACGACGATAACCGAAAAGAGGCTTACCATCACTCAAAAAACCGATAACAGGTTTAGTTATCCAAGGAATAGCGGCTATACCCATTAAAGCAGAAACCTGAGCAGGGGAGAGCATTAAATCATCTTTCAAGAAAAAACTCACCGCCAACCTAGCCAATCCTAAGATACCCTGAACAAAATAAACTGTAAGAATGGCAAATAATTCAGGAGTTAACTTATTCCCGAATAATATTCTTGTTTCGACAAGCTGTCTCAGGTTTTTCAACCAATATGTATAGATGAACATTAAGGATTATAACAAAGTCTTGACATTTTCTATTTTAACGACAATAGTGCCTATAGTCATTTTGTAAATTATTTAACTATCCCCTTTGATCCATCCGCCATGCTGTTTGATCACTAATACCAGTTTTTTTGCATACTTTGATAACTTCATACCTAAATACGATACTAGATATGAATATATTTGACTATATTTTTATTGAATTTTTATTATAGTTTTTTTTCTTCAATGCCATGACTTTTTCCTAATACCCAATGACGGCGGAAAAATCGATATAATGAGGACTCTTGCAATGATAAATAAATTGGTCTTCCGTGAGGACAAGTGTGAGGATTTTTGGTTATTTTCCAATTATTTACTATGTCTTGCATCTGCTTAATTGTTAATTTTTCCCCGTTACGAATGGCACTTCTACAGGCGATGGCAACTTGGGCAGAATCAAGATCCCCCCCATAACTTAATTCCATAATTGCTGATAAAGAATCCTCTCTATTTAAGAGTATTTTAGGAATACTTCTCAATGCCCATAAATCTTCTCCAAAGGGTTCTATTTCTAAGGCAATATTGTGTAATTGTTCCACTTGTTTAGGAAGTAATTTATCTAAAATAATCGGATTTTCTAAGGGTACTATTTCCCATTGATTTTGCAATTGTTCATAAATAATTCGTTCATGGGCTATATGTTGTTCAATTAACCATATTCCCTGAGAATGTTCTGCTATGATATAAGTATTTCTGGCTTGGGCAATTACTTGTAAATCAATTAAACCAATATTTTTTTCTGCTTCTTTGGGTTCTGCTTGTTCCAGTTGATAAATACTCTTATTTTCTGCTACTTTAAAAACATTTTCAACTCTCTTATTTTGCCATTTTTGTGATATATTATTATTAGTTAATTTAAAAATTTCTTGAATACTGTCTTTAATTTGTTCCTGCCAAAAATCAATATTATCTAAGTAAATTTCTGCTTTTGCAGGATGTCGATTCCAGTCAATTTGTCGAGGAGATGTCTGTAAATGCACGAAAGCAACGGGAAAACGATCTCTTTCTAAAGTTCGATGGAAACCACTATAAATAGCTGATTCTAACTCAGGACATTTGATCACCCTACCGTTAATACCGATTTTAACCCAATCTGATCGAGGACGAGAGATGCGATCAGGTAATCCGATGACTAATTCAAGGTGAGAAATAGATTTTTCATGAGGAGTATCGATATTTTTTTTGATAGTTTTTAAGTCACAATAGTGGAGAGTTTTTAATAATTGCGGTAAAATTTTTTCAGCAGATTGGCTACGGCTGATAGAAAAAATTAACCGATCATTTACTAATAATTGCCAAGTGATATGAGGATAACAGAGGGCAAATTCTCCTAATAATATTTGTATCTTTTTCAACTGTTGTTTAAAGGGGGGATTTACTTGTCTTCTCACAGGCATATTGCCAAATAAATCATTGACTCTTACAATTGTTCCTACGGCTGAGGGTTTTGGGTATATTTGCTGTAAATGGAGATTTTCAGCGACAATTTCCCAACCACAATCATCTGCAACCCGACTGCTAATGCTTATCTGTGCTAATTGAGAGATACTGTGTAAGGCTTCCCCCCGAAATCCTAATGTTTGAATATTCATTAGATCATTAGTATCATGAATTTTGCTAGTGGTATGGGGTTGAATGGTGAGGGGTAAGTCTTCTTGGGTAATCCCCTCGCCGTTATCAGCCACTTGTAGATTCCATGTTTCTGGGTAAAGAGAGATAAAAATGCGATCGGCTTTTGCGTCTAAACTATTTTCCACTAATTCTCTAACGACTGCTACTAATGAATCGATAACTTCTCCAGCCGCGATTAATTTAACTACGTTATGGGATAATTTTTGGATAGCCATTGTTTCAGTTTTGGATTCTGAATTATTCGCCTTAACACCTGACACTTGACACCTTTACAAACGTGACTATTATTCTACCGCATATAAATCACTACTGATTCCCCAAGCAAATTTCCATGAATTAGCAATATTTTTATTACTAAAACCGACAAAAATTAAC
Organism: uncultured Cyanobacterium sp.; assembly: GCA_964409355.1. Lineage (GTDB taxonomy): Bacteria > Cyanobacteriota > Cyanobacteriia > Cyanobacteriales > Cyanobacteriaceae > PCC-10605. The sequence continues at coordinate 1,412 of CAYPDC010000192.1, read as the reverse complement.
AAAGATGCGATCGCCATTAACCCTGTTACACCAAAAACCAGACGATAGCCAAAATCAATAATTAAACTACCTAAAACAGGCCCTCCTAATGCTACACCAACGTCAAACCCACCAACACACACTGCAAATACTCTACCACGTTCGATCGCACTGCAACGATCAGAAATTAAGGCTAAGGTAATAGGAACTAATATACCAGCACCCATGCCCTCAAATATGGCGGAAATAATTAACATGGTATTATTTTGTACAAAGGTAAGAAAAATCATGGAGAGGATATAACAAATTAGACTGCCACTGATAAATAAACCTCTACCGTATGTGTCGGATGCCCTTCCTGAGAGAAAACGAATGGCAAAAGATGCGATGGCAGCTATAGTATAAAAGAAACCGACATTAAAATCTAAGCCCAAATCCCGCACATATAAAGGTAAAAATGTGCCTAAAGTACCAAATAAACAACCAATTAACAACAATACTAAAGCAGGTACGGCAAAAGAAGCATTAAAAATTAATTCCTTAAAACCACGATTGATTAAAGATTCTTCAGAGATATGCTTTATTTCAAAAGTATTGTTATTGCTGATACGATAATCCAACTCTCGAATCTGACAAGCCAAAATCAAAGCCATAAAACCAAAACTAGCAGAGAGAAAAAACAACATCTGATAACTGGTATAAGCCTCCAGAAAACCCCCCAAAGCAGGGCCGATCGCCATGCCAATGGGTACAGATAAACTCATGTAACCGATTAACTCTCCCTTTTGTTTCGGGGGGGATAAATCCACCACTAAAGCACTATAACCCGTTGTAAAAGCCGCAATACTTACCCCATGAAAAGCACGAGTAATCATCAATTCTGAGAAAGAATCAAAAAAGAAGTATCCTAAAGGTGCGATAAAAGCAACTATCGCACCAATGAGAATCACCACCTTACGACTAGGAAAAGTGACTAATTTCCCCAATAAACCCCGAAAAAAACGAATAATAAACTTATTAACACCGAGGGAAAAAGGGAGAGAATAGATAAATTTCTCTAAACCTTCATCAGCCAATTTTCCCAACCAAACACGGGATAAAAGTAAACCAATGGCAAAACAACCCATAATATAACCCACCTGTTTCACCGTTGCCCCTATACTTTGAAGATAAGAGGGTAAAGTGGGAATCAAGCTAGTTAAACTCATCCAAAAAAATAAGGCACAGAAAAAGAGAATTAACAAACCGACTAACTTATCTCTTTCAACCGCTTTAAAGGTATTAATAAAACTCACAATAGTTAAAACGTTAATTTTGTTACAAAACTTTATCTTCTATTGTAGATTGCATTTTCAGAAATTTAATTGGCGTTGCTGAATTAGGGGGTGATGAGGGGAAGGGGTGATGAGGGGAAGGGGTGATGGGGGGAAGGG
>CAYPDC010000191.1:0-5232 GCA_964409355.1 uncultured Cyanobacterium sp. | reverse complement strand
GATAAATTGTATGATTTAAACCATCGCAAATTAATCTTTTGGGTTTTGTTGGGTTTCGTTTCCTCAACCCAACCTACTGGAAAGGTGGTGGGCATTGCCCCACCCTACTTTATTCGTTTTTTGGTCGTTGATTGGGGGGAAGATCAATGAAGACTTTTTGTCCGGGCATTAAACCACTCAATACTTGGGTTTTGTCGTCAACGGATGCCCCTATGGTTATAGGTTGGAATTGGGGTTCGTTTTCTTGGTTGGGTATCATTACTCCTGTTTGTCCTTTTTCGGTGACGATGGCAACTGTAGGTACTACGAGGATGTTGTCTAGTTGTCTGCCGAGAAAGTTGACTTCGACATTCATTTTCGATAATAGTTTTTCTTGCCCTGTGAGAATGTCGATTTTGACTTCAAAGGAGGTGACGTTTTGTTCGATAATGGCTTCGGGGGCGATCGCCCTTACTATTCCTTGGAAGGTTTGATTCGGGTAAGCATCGGCAATAATTTCTACGGGTTGCCCTATTCTAATTTGATCTAAATCGATTTCTGGTACTTTGGCAACGATTTCTAATCCTCTAGCAAGGGCGACAATGGAGGTAGAGGTAGCAGAAGCGGTACTAGAAGCGGAGGTGGTAGGGGTTACGAATGCTCCTTCGGTGGCAAATCTTTGGGTGATAATGCCGTCAAAGGGAGCAGTTATATAGGTATCTTTATATTGAATTTTGGCAATTTCAAGGTTGGCTTGAATAGATTCAACGTTGGCTTTTAGTTTTTCGATTTCGGCTTGTTTTCTAACTTGCCTTTCTTCTAAGGCAATTTTTATTTCCCCTACGGCGGCTTCCAAACGCTGAATTTCTGGATCTTCGGTGGCTTGTAATTCTTGCAATCTTTGGATTATTTCTTGAATATTGGCTTGGGCTACCATATAATCATTGCCTAGTTGATCGTATCTATCCTGAGCGATCGCACCTTCTTTTAATAGGTTTTCATTGCGTTTTAGTTGACTCTCCGCAAGTCTTAATCTCGATTCTGCTTCTTTAAGTTGTGATCGCACCTGTGCTATTTGTTGGGGGATTCTCTGTTTTGATTCTTCTAATCTAGCGGTAGCTTGAGCGAGTTGAGCAGAAAGAGTTTGAATTTCTCCCTGTATTCTAATATCCGTTTCTTGAAGGGCGGCTTGGGCTTCTTTTACCCTTGCTTCGGCTTGGATTCCTTGGGCATATAATTCTTCGTTTTCCATGACGGCGATGGGTTGCCCTTGTTTGACAATTACACCCTGATCAACTAATAATTTGACAATGCGCCCCGGATTTTTCGGACTGATATTAACGCTTTGGATTGGTTCAACAGTACCACTAGCTTGTATTTCTAAGTTAACGGTTTCTCTGTCAACGGTAACGGTATATTCATCTATAATATTGGTGGTTTTGGGGCGATTGAGAGAAGTATAGGTGATTCCCACTACTAATAAAATGCCACCCACCATAGTACCAAAAATCCAGGGAAGAGGATTTGTCTGTTTATCTAGTTTACTCACGGTCATAAAATTGGGTTATACCGAAATCAATATGAATGGTTTATTTCTTTAAACTTAACAGATCTTTGTTAATCTTTGTGGAGATAGGAACTTGTAACTTTATAGATAAGACACAACATAAAAAGGGCAGACATGAAGCCTACCCCTTGGTTAAATTATTTTAGATTAATTAATCTTAAAAACGAGTGGTGTTGGGTTTGTAAACGATAAAACTCATGGTTTGACACTGTTTAATATTGTCGAAACCAATTACGCGAATGTAAGAATCAGAGTATTGAGCTTTACATTCACGCACTTCGTTTAACACTTCTTGGGCAGAAGAAGCACTGAATAAAGGTAGTTTCCATAAAGTCCAGTGGTGATCGGTGGGTTGAGGATCTTTTTCAAATTCTACCGCAGGAATAAATCCTTGATCTAATAAATACTGAACTTGTTTAACGATTTGTTGATCGGTTAAGGGAGGTAAATAAGATAAAGTTTCGTAACGGCGCTCTTTAGGTAAAGTTTGCATCTTTTATTCTTCCTTGTTGTCTAATGAATTTGATTCTTGATTATTGTCATCCTTGTCGGATGAAGTGACAGATAAAGATTGAGTTTGGGTTAAACGCTCTAAAAGATGGCGACGGTGTTCGATATTAGATCGAATAATGTTAGTTTTCACCATTTCTGGCAAAAATTCTAATACTTGCTCCGCTATATCCTCTCTCACTGTTAAAATTCTCAACACTAACTCTTTATTCTCCCCTAACAAGTTATTCAGATAATTTTCACTATCTTGAACGGAGGTGCGATCGCTGTAGTTAGTTAACCAGATCGCTTGTGTGGGATTAGTTTCAGTCAGTTGACTAATGATAACCTTAACCGCTTGAAAAGTGAGATAACTTTGCAAAACCTTCGCTGTATCCTTCGCAATTTGCTTATAGGACATAGTTTCAGTAAATAGCAGTATTCAGTGATCAGAGATTTTATAAGTACAAATGCTTAAATGATTTTATTATTCTGAATTTTAGGCAGATTTTTTGTTCACTCAAGACTATTTACCAACTTACACACAAGTAGGGGGATGTGCCGCCCAAAAACCGATAGACTTAAGATACCAAGATGTGTAAATTGTTGAATCCTGACTACTGAATCTTGTTTGGGTTGAATATTCTTCAACCCCTACTGAACTCTAAATTAAAGAGTGTCAACGGTGTCAAACTCGAACTTGATTTCTTTCCAGAGTTCACAAGCGGCGGCTAACTCAGGACTCCAACGACAAGCCTCACGGATTACATCGTTACCTTCCCGGGCGAGAGAACGTCCTTCGTTACGAGCTTGAACACAAGCCTCTAAAGCTACACGGTTAGCGGTGGCACCGGGTGCATTACCCCAAGGGTGTCCTAAAGTTCCACCACCGAACTGTAAACAAGAATCGTCACCGAAGATTTCTACGAGGGCGGGCATATGCCAAACGTGGATACCACCGGAAGCTACGGGCATTACACCAGGTAAGGATGCGTAGTCTTGGGTGAAGAATACACCACGGGAGCGATCTTCTTCTACATAGTCTTCACGCATTAAGTCCACGAAACCTAAAGTTACAGCTCGATCGCCCTCTAATTTACCAACAACAGTACCAGAGTGTAAGTGATCACCACCAGAGAGACGGAGACATTTCGCTAAAACACGGAAGTGAATACCATGATTTTTCTGACGATCGACGACTGCGTGCATCGCGCGGTGAATATGTAATAATAGACCATTATCACGACACCATTTTGCTAAGGTAGTGTTAGCAGTAAAACCACCAGTGAAGAAGTCGTGCATAATAATAGGAGTACCGATTTCTTTAGCGAACTCAGCACGTTTAAGCATTTCTTCACAAGTACCAGAGGTAACGTTGAGGTAGTGACCTTTAATTTCGTTGGTTTCAGCTTGGGCTTTCTCAATGGCTTCTTGAACAAATAAGAAGCGATCGCGCCAACGCATGAAGGGCTGAGAGTTGATATTTTCATCATCTTTGGTGAAGTCTAACCCACCACGAAGACACTCATAAACCGCACGACCGTAGTTTTTAGCGGATAAACCGAGTTTAGGCTTAATGGTACAACCTAATAAAGGACGACCGTATTTGTTTAATAAGTCACGCTCAACGGTGATACCGTGAGGAGGCCCTTGATAGGTTTTAATCAAAGCCACAGGGAAGCGGATGTCTTCTAAACGTAATGCACGAAGAGCTTTAAACCCGAAAACGTTACCCACTAAAGAAGTTAAGACGTTGGTGATAGATCCTTCTTCAAATAAATCTAAAGGATAAGCCACAAATACGAAATATTGGTTATCTTCACCTGCCACTGGCTCAACGTGGTAGCAACGTCCTTTATAACGATCCAAATCCGTTAAACCGTCAGTCCATACAGTAGTCCAAGTACCAGTGGAAGATTCAGCCGCTACTGCCGCCGCACATTCTTCGGGGGGAACTCCCGGTTGGGGAGTCATACGGAAACAAGCCAATAAGTCAGTATCTTTAGGGGTATAGTCAGGGGTGTAATAGGTTAAGCGATAATCCTGCACACCAGCTTTAAATCCAGCTTGTGCCATGCTTGGTATCCTCCAAATATATAATTTTTCTTTATAGCGTTATTTTTAATAACCTCTTGTAATAGAAGTTAGTTTTTTGGCTTTTGCTTTTCGAGTTTCAATCTTATCATGAAGGGGATCATTTTCTATACACCCGGATCAACTATTTAAGATTATTATTTTTTCTCAGTTTGATTAACTTAGCTAATCTAAATTCTCTATGCTTATCCTAGACAATTCTCTAAGTATTTCTACTCTATCTTTTTTCTGCAAACTCCATAATGGTAAGGTTTTCACATTTCGTTACATTGAAAAGGTATATTATTACAATTATTAGTTTTTCTTATATCACCTCAGTTCCATGTCCTCTACTTCCCTCTGGTTGAGGATAAACTCAGCAATAGTTAAATCCATAGGGGTTGTCACTTTTAAATTCGTTTCTTCCCCAGAGACTATACGCACTGGAAAACCACATTTTTCTAATAAAGCTGCATCATCAGTAACTTGCCATCCTAATTGTAAGCCTCGATCGTGGCATTCTTTCAATAATTTAACATCAAAACCTTGAGGAGTTTGTGCCGCCCATAAATTATCTCTGGGAGGTGTATCGGTAATCAGTAAATCAGTGTCCACAACTTTGATGGTATCTTTAACAGGAATTGCCGCAATCAAACCAGTGCATTTTTGCAATGCTTCTGCACAACGGTTAAATAAATCAGGAGTCGCTAAACATCTCGCACCATCGTGAATTAATACCCTTTCGGCGTTGTCTGGTAAAGCCTGTAAACCATTATAAACAGATTCTTGACGAGTTTTTCCCCCTTGAATCAATTGAATGGGCTTTTTCGGTGGAATTTGGGCAATAATTTCTTCAAAGCAAGGAAAATCATGGAGTTGCCCCATAATACCAATCCATTCAATACTTTTAGCCTGATTTGCAGATATTAAAGTCCATGTTAACAAGGGTTTTCCCTTTAACTCTAACAATAATTTATTGCGAGAACTTCCCATTCTTTTTCCCATTCCCGCCGCAGGAATTAATAAATACATCTTTGATTTGACTGGTTATTAACATATAGATCCATTGTACTGGGATCATGCCCCCCATTCCGAGGCTATAAGGCTTGAACACCGCTCAACCC
>CAYPDC010000190.1:0-5275 GCA_964409355.1 uncultured Cyanobacterium sp. | reverse complement strand
GAACTTATTTTTTCTTATGCACATTTAGTGATTTTTGTCAATGCGTAACTCCTAGGTAAGTAGGAAATTTGATCGAAATACTCACCTTCTACGGAAGCTAAAGCAGTTAAAACTAATTCCTCAAGGGTTTCTCCCACACTCATATTTGGATTTAGCTGAAAAATACCAGGTAATCGAAGTCTGATGATAATTTTCTCCTTGACGAATGACAGCTTGAGCGACGGCACTGGTGCGAATCATGCCTTTAATCTGATTGGCTAATAACTGAGGCATCCTCTGCACCGTATAAAAGCCATTGCTCGGGAGTTTCTCCCTGGGGGGAAGCCTTTTGAGTTTGCGCTAAATGTAGGATGGAAGAATCCCCTGGCTCAAAACCACCAGAACCTCCAACCCGTGAATACCATCTAAAGAGATGATAAGCGAGTTCGGAATCCGTGCGACTTCGCATCCAACTTTCAACGGTTTGAGTATCCAAGTTTCGGGCTTGGGGTGACAGCCAAGGGCGTTCCGCATCAACTGTTTGCACCAGTTGTATAAACTCACTATGGAGTTTTAAAGCTGCCTCTCGATCGTTAACTGGGGCAGGGATGTCATCATAATTGATGTAGAGAAAAGATTTAGCCCAATCACTGGCAACAGGGGAAGCTATTTTCGTTCCATTCCAGATGAGGACTGATTTGCCTTCGTAGTAGCTATCGAATGTTTTTATCCCTAACTCTTTGGCTAAGGCTTTGAACAGATGATGGGTTTTGCCCATCCATTGCCCTCCCAAATCTAGCCACCAATCCTGTATCGTTTGTTGCCTTACACAACGACCACCAATACGGGGACGAGCTTCTAATATAGTTGTAGTGCGACCTTGTTTTTCAAGTTCCCGTGCTGTGATTAACCCTGATATACTGGCACCAATGACCACAACATCGACAAAGGAGTTTCTATCAAAAAACTTTTTTAACACTTTCTAAGTTACACACAACGGGGATGATGGAAAAATCAAAGGCATTATTAGGGCATAAAAGCCGAGAAAATAGATAACCTTGTCCTAGTTTACAGCCTATTTCTTCTGGAATAATTAGTTGCTCTTTGGTTTCAATTCCTTTTTTTTGCTTTCATGTGCGATCGTAGTTTCTTCTTTAACAAATTTATTTTCTTCACTTAAAACCCAACTCAACATCTCTTTAATTTCTCCTTTTTCTACTGACAAAATAATATAAGAATACACACAAGATGCGATCGCCTCGTCAAAATCCGAAGGATTAGCCGGATGATCAGGATGAGAATGATAAATACCGATAATATTTAAGTTGTCATTTCTTGCCTGTTTTTGTACCTTTAAAAAAGTAAGAGGATTAATAGCAAAACTATCCCTTAAATCTCTTTTAAAATTACTATAATTTTCAGGAAATAAATGCTTTTGATTTTCCCAATCATTATCAGTGGGAATAACCTTAATTACTTTTTTCTCTGAATTATTAATCACCCCTAATAACAAGCCACAACATTCATAAGGATAATTTTTAATCCCCTCTTGCCTAAGAATATCTAAATTTTCCTCATTAATAATAATCGTCATTATCTAATAAACATCTCCAAAAATTAAGATTTTTTCTTGGTATTTCGGGCTTCTAGCCCGATTCTTGGAGAAGTCTAATAAATTCAAAAATTTATTTCCAATTCAAAATTAGGTAAAACATCTTCTCCTGACAACAAACAAGGCATAGAATAAACCGTAACTGTTTTTTCGGGTTGATAAACTTCTACCTCTCGATTTTGAGGGTTAATCAACCACCCTAAACGTAAACCACTATCTAAATATTCTTGCATCTTCTCCTGTAAAGGTTTGAGGCGATCGCTCTGAGAACGCAACTCAATTACAAAATCTGGACATAAAGGGGGAAACTTTTTCTTTTCTTCAGTAGTTAAACTATCCCATTTTTCTTTTGACACCCAAGCAACATCAGGACTGCGATCGCCCCCATTGGGTAACTTAAAAACCGTAGAAGAACTAAAAACTAAACCAGAATTATACTTCAAATTCCAGATATTCAAATAAGTAATTAAATTAGCTTCTCGATTACCACTTTCGCCGCCAACAGGGGACATAATAATTAATTCTCCGTGGGGACTTCTTTCCATTGACACATCAGGATTAGCAAGACATAAGCGATAAAAAGCCTCGCTAGTTAATTTTGTCAAAGAATCCACATTGATTAATGTTGCCATAAAAACCCATGTTCATAAGAGGGAATTTCTACATTTTATATTCTACATTATTCCAACAGTATCGCCCGAAAAAACTAACAAACACAACTCCTAAAAGGGTATTCGCTAATTTTCTCAGGCAATAACACTGATTTATTTCAACCTTGAACTAACAAGGATTTTGCTTTAAATTGAACACCGTATAAACGGCAATTAGTCTGAAGTAGAAACAACAAAGAAGATTAGCTAAGAGCGTTGATAGCGTAATCGATGTAAGAATTAGCTTCAACAGCAGCGTCACCACTTAAACCATGATTAGCTTTGATGAATTTTAAGGCTTCGATGTACCAGCTAGGAGATAAGTCAAAGCTACGGTTGATTTCATCGATACCTGCGATTAAATATTCATCCATAGGACCAGTACCACCAGAGATACAGCAGTATGTCACCATACGGAGGTAGTAACCGATGTCACGAGCGCATTTTGCTTTACCTTCAGCAGTAGAAGCATACTGAGATCCGGGGGTGGTGGTGGTGTAAGGGAATTTGTTGTAAACAGCGTTAGCTGCACCATCGATTAAGCGTTGTGCATTTTCGGTTAAAGCTTTAGCTGCTTGTAAACTAGCAGTAGCTTGACGAAAACGACCGAAAGCGGTTTGAATTTCGGTGCTGCTTAAGAAACGACCTTGAGAATCTGCTGCGGATACTGCTTCAGTTAAAGGGGTTTTCATTGTGATTAATTTCTCCTAATTATGTTGGTTTACGTTAAATGAAATTGATTTTCTAATCTTGGTTTAAAAATTACGCTACAGCGGCAGCAGCACGATCGAAGTAACTAGCAACTTCAGCCATTAAAGCACTACAATCACCAAGAGTAATGTTGTTGGTATCATTAGCGATCGCTAAAGCTGCATCTTTCATTTTTTGAACACCAACTGCAACGGAAGCACCCGGAGTTCCTAAAGCTAAATAGGTTTCACGGAGTCCATTTAAGCAACGATCTTCTAATACGGAAGCATCACCAGAGAAGATAGCGTAGGTGATATAACGTAAGATGATTTCCATGTCACGAAGACAAGCAGCCATACGACGGCTAGTGTAAGCATTTCCGCCGGGAGCGATTAATTGGGGCTGTTCAGCAAATAAAGAACGAGCAGCGTTGGTGACAATAGCAGAAGCGTTGCTAGTGATACGGTTAACAGTATCCATACGTTTGTTGCTATCGCTAACCATTTGAGCTAAAGCGTCGATTTGAGCAGAGCTTAAAAATTCGCCACGAGCGTCAGCCTGAGAAACAACTCTTGTGAATGCGTCGTACATTGTTAGTTAATCTCCTAATAGATTTAGTTTGTTTTGTTAAATTTGTTAAATTTTGGTTAAACTGAGTAGTTTTACTTAGAACTTTTTTTCAAATTCCGTTGTAAAACTTCTGGAAAATAGTTTCTCTTATTTTGTGCTTAAAACCAAGTTTTTGTTAAGCATTTGTAAAGAAACTTAATTTTTTGATAACCTTTTTCTCAAAATCGTCTCAGAAAGGTGTTTTAACCTTTCATATAATTTTATAACCCGTAGTTGCACTTTTTTTTATTACGTCTTGTTAAATTTTTCGGCTTTTCTACTTAATATTTGTTTACATTTTTTCTCATTACCAAAACTACTGATAAATACTCAAATTATGACCTTGTTAAATATAGCAATGGAATAATTGCCCAAACATCAAACAAACTATAAAATAGGAACTTTGAACTTATGTCTAAATCCATGGGGTTTTATCTTCACTCAAAGTTGATTATGTAAGTATTTTACAAGAAGTGCTTATTTTAATGGTGAAGTTAATTCCTTATTTACTTCTATAGGGCTTAGACATAGGATAATTAAAGAAAATTGATAATATTAATAACTAATAGAAAGTAAAGTGAGACAAATTATTATTGCTGGTAACTGGAAGATGCACAAGACTCAAACCGAGTCTTTAGAATTTTTACAAGGTTTTCTCCCCCATTTAGAAGATACTCCAGAAGAAAGAGAAGCGGTGTTATGTGTGCCTTTTACTTCTTTAAATTTCATGTCAAAAAACCTTCATGGTAGTCGTGTTAAGTTAGGCGCTCAAAATATTCATTGGGCTGAGCAAGGAGCATTCACTGGGGAAATCTCAGGGGAAATGTTAAAGGAGTTTGGGATTAATTATGTCATTGTTGGTCATAGCGAACGCCGTCAATATTTCGGTGACACGGATGAAACTGTTAATGCCCGTTTGATAGGGGCTCAACACCATGGTTTGACTCCAATTCTTTGTGTGGGAGAAACCAAGGCTCAAAGAGACGCTGGGGAAACTGAAGCGGTAATTTCAGCCCAAGTTGAAAAAGGTTTAGTCGATGTGGATCAAAATAACTTAGTTATTGCTTATGAACCTATTTGGGCTATCGGCACCGGTGATACTTGTGAACCAAAAGAGGCTAATGGCGTAATCAGATTGGTGAGATCGCTCCTTACCAATAAAAATGTAACCATTCAATACGGTGGATCTGTCAATCCGAAAAACGTGGACGAAATCATGGCACAACCTGAAATTGACGGTGCATTAGTAGGTGGTGCAAGTTTAGATCCTGAAAGTTTTGCCCGTTTGGTTAACTATCAATAATAGACATCTCCAGAAACTATCATTTCACAACGATAGAATAAGGGTTATAACCCAATTTTTAGGAATTGTTGGAGATGTCTAATGAGTTCGAGGTTTGGAGTCATGATGTTTGAGTAAAGCCTACATTTAATGCCTTAACTCAAACAATTAATTCTATCTTTTTGACTTTACCTAAGTTGAAAAAAGTTTACTGTAAAGTGTCTCGTTTACCACAAGGTAGATTGAAATCAGTAACAGTATCCATGACACCATCAGGTAAATATTTTGCTTCTTGTCTTTATCATGATGGAATTGATTTGCCTGAGCAAAACTCTAAAGGTAAAGCAATAGGTATTGATTTAGAGGTGAAAGATTTTGCCATAACCAGTGATGGTAGTAAATAGGGAGCATCCCATTTTTGCAGATACACTATACCAGTAATTAAAAGAGTAA
>CAYPDC010000189.1:0-5361 GCA_964409355.1 uncultured Cyanobacterium sp. | reverse complement strand
CATCACCTCATCACCCCATCACCTCATCACCTCATCACCTCATCACCCCATCACCTCATCACCCCAACTCAGAAATTCTCTAATTGCATTAACGCTTCATTACGAATACGACAAGAATCACAGACTCCGCAAGGGGTTTCTCCTCCTTGATAGCAAGACCAAGTTTCTTCTATTGGTACATTTAAACTAAGGGCTTTTTTGATAATATCCACTTTCGATAGGGTGATTAACGGTGCGACTAACTGAGGAGTTTTCCCTTCAATGCCAACTTTAGAGGATAAATTGGCTAATTTTTGAAACGCTTGTAAATATTCAGGACGACAATCAGGATAACCAGAATAATCCACTGCATTGATTCCTAAGTAAATCGCTTCTGCTTGTTTTGCTTCGGCTAGAGAAAGTGCGATCGCAATGAAAACCGTATTTCTCCCCGGCACATAAGTAGAAGGAATCACGTCAGGATTAACTCCTTCTTGGGGAATAGCTAAATTAGTATCTGTGAGAGACGAACCACCCCACAGAGAAAGGTTAACATCGATGACAAAATGTTCTCTAATTCCCAGTTTTGGGGCTAATTTCTGGGCTATTTCCAACTCTTTGGCGTGTTTTTGCCCATAACGAAAAGAAAGGGCTATAGTTTCGTATCCTTCAGCAACGGCGATCGCCCCACTGGTAGCAGAGTCTAATCCTCCTGATAATAAAACAATGGCTTTTTTCACAATTTTCAGATCTTATCGTCTTTAAAGATTATCTTCACTATCTTCTATCTCTTTCTAAATCAGAAATAGCTCTTTCATAATACCAAATTTCTTCTTTGTTCGGATATTGCCTTTTTAATTGATCAATTAAACGCTTCATCGTGTTTTTATCGTAATTGACTAATTTTAACAAATCTTTTATTATTTTCTCACTGACTTGATTTTGTTGCGAACCATGAGAATTATATTGAGGAAAAGGTTTTAATTTTATGGGAATATATTTCGTTTTGACATTTTTTGCCGGGACTATATAGAATAATAATTACGCCCACAATTAGCAAAAATAAAATAAATAATAATATATAAATTATGTAGTTCATAACTGGTATTGATTATGACGATAAAAATTCATAGTCATTTCAGATAAAGTGAAACGATTTAATAAAATTTATATTTATCCCCAGATTCCAAATGGTGGGCAATGCCCACCCTACGAATTGTAATAATAGTTTTTCTCTTAACTCCGAACCCCGAACCTCTAACTCCTCCTATCTCACTTGTTTGAGAGTATCGACTTTCTTGGTAAATAATTCAGTAAATAAACTTAATACCGTGCGATTTTCTTTCACTTTGATGTTGACACTTACAGACATCCCCGATTGTAATTCAACAGGTTCACCCCTAATTACTAAATTTTGAGCATCTAATTCTACTTTCACAGGAAAACGATAGAAATTATAAATCTGATCGGGTTCTAAAGCATCTGATCCTACAAAATAAACCTTTCCTTTAATGTCACCAAATTCACTGTAAGGAAAAGAGTCTATTCTCACATCTGTCTGTTGTCCGAGTCTAACAAAACCTATATCTTGATTAGTAACATACACTTCGGCAATTAATGGATTATCAGGACCGGGATCGGGTACAATTTTTAACAGAGCTTCCGATTGACCACTTTTGGGTACAAAACCGGGTCTAGCTTGAAGATCGAAGACTTCTCCAGATACAGGTGATTTTAATTCTTGGTATCTTAAGGTTTGTTGGGCAGAACTGATTTGACTGTTTAACTCGGCGATGCGTTTTTCATTCTCTACTACCACTTTATTGATTTGACTGTCAATTTCGGCTATACGTTTCTTATTCTCAGCCATGCGATCGCGCACATCTTTTTCGGTAATGGCAATAGTGTTATTCAATTGTTGTTGTGCCTGACGAATATCGAGTAAAAGACGAGAATTTTCTTCTTCCAGTTGTTCTATTTCCGCTAAACGGGTTTCTACTTGTTGCTTTTGGTTTTTGAACTCAATTTCACCATTGGCACGGCGATCGACTAAATCCCGTTGACGATCCTGTACTTGTTGTTTCTGTCTTTCAATTTGAATGGTAGCTAATGCTCCTTCCTCCGAAAGAGGTAAAATACTCTCTAAAATTTCTCTGTCAATGCGTAAACTTTCTTCCGCTTGGGAGAGAGACTGTTTATTTCTTTGTTCTATCTCTTGTAAGACGAGGCGATCGTTTGCCAACTGTTTTTTGGCATCGTTAATTTGTACTTGATTTTGATTTAACTGTCTTTCTAACTGTGAAATTTCCAATTCTGCGGCTTTAGCGCGAGAATCTAACTCTGTAAAGGCGGCTTGTAGTCTAGCCAGTTGATCAGGTTGAAGGGATGTGGTGTTACTATCTTCGGCTAATTGTATTTGATAGAGTTGATTCTCAGCAACCAAAGCGGTGCGATTTAGGGCTAAAGCGGAAATTTCAGGGGGTAATTGAAGGGCTAATACCTCTTTTTCCACAATATCAGGACTTAAGGGAGCATTAAAAAGAGTACGATAAAATTTATTCTCTTTAATTAGACTATTTCTAATTTTCTCCAAAGATTCTAATTGAGCAACACTTGCTTCTGAGTCGAACACTAATAAAGATTGACCTTCCTCGATGCGATCGCCGTCTTCCACTCTTACTTCTTTAACAACACCATTAAGGGGAGCTTGAATTTCCTTAACGGTTTGTTTCGGCTTTAATTGTCCTCTGGCGGTTACTACCTGTTCAATTTTTGCCACCGATGCCCAACCTACCGCAAACACCGTCACCCCGATAATACTCCATACTGTTGCCCTTGACCATACTGGGGACGGTTTTAAAATGACATCCTTCTCAAAATTTGAGGTATCCAAATCGATCGCACTTTCTGATGTCTTATTGTTAGAATTATTGCTCCTTGTGTTTTTCAGTAATGTATCACCAGTCCCATTGCCATTTTCCTGATAATTTTTACCATTATATTGAGAGTCAGCCATGATTAATTAATTTAGATAGTTAATATTGAACACAAAATAAGATAACCTATATATAGCTAGTTTAATCGATAAAAGTTAAATCCTCTTTATAAATTAATGTATTTATTGTTAGACTTGGTTTCCCGTTTATCTGGCAGGGCTGTTTCATTTTCGACAAAGAAAAAAGAGGGGGATAGGGGGGGGATCTAGCAGGTATATTTATGGTTCTTCATGACTTAGTATGCAAATTGCATTTTGAAAACGAGAGATCAAGACTTCCAGCTTTCACAGCGTACCATCTCGTGAAGAACCATATTTATTATTAGAAATCACCTAAGCCCTTAAAATGTCTATTGTTAATTGAAATGAGATTCTAAATACCTTTGATAACCTATTCTATCTAATTCTGTTTGTTTATCCTCTACCATTTGCCGTAAATTTTCAGTATGAGCCAATACTTTTGCTAGTAAATCAGGTTGTTGAGAGGCAAGGATACGAATGGCTAATAATCCAGCATTTTCGGCATTACCAATGGCAACAGTAGCAACGGGGATTCCTCTGGGCATTTGCACGATAGAATATAAAGAGTCCACTCCTTGCAGTTGTTTTGTGGTGACAGGAACACCAATAACGGGTAAGGGAGTGATAGAGGCAACCATCCCCGGAAGATGTGCTGCACCTCCAGCCCCTGCTATAATTACTTTGATGCCTCTTTTATGGGCATTTTGGGCGTATGCTACCATTTTTTGCGGTGTACGATGGGCAGATACGATCGCAACTTCGCATTTGATCTTAAACTGTTCACAAACGGCGATCGCACTTTTCATTGTAGGTAAATCAGAATCACTACCCATAATAATGCCAATTTCGGGATTATTGTCAGACATTGATCACTTATTAAAAAAAAGAGTTTATAACTATAACAATTAATAATTTTAAATTATTTTCCCTCAAAAACCGTCTTTAGGGGTTTTCCCATCAAGAATTTACTTATCTTCTTAATAATTCCCTCTTCCCTCTCTTCATCAAAAAACTTTTTCAGCAAACCCTAATTACTTCACAAACAGGATTCATCCCTTAAATCAGCAATGCCTAAAAAAGAAATTGCGATACACTTAAAAAAGATTTTTAATTATTCGTTGTTAATTGTTAATTGGAGGAAAACATCCTCTAAAGAGGCTTTTGAGCGTTTCATTTCATAAATCCCAATGCCTTCATTTACTAGGAAATAAGCGATTTGTTTCCCCATATCATAACTATCTTTTAAAGATAAATTCATTATAAAACGATTTTCTTTTTCTGTCATCGGTTGAATAGAAATATCTGTAATGCCTTGAATCTGTTGCAATTTTGAGGATAAATCTGTTATGTCTCCTTCTATTTCTAACTCATAACCCTGATTGTGTAATTGCTGTAAAAGTTCGTCTGTTTTGCCTGTTGCGATTACTTTTCCCTGATTAATAATCACCACTGTATCGCAGGTCATGGTAACTTCAGGTAAAATATGGGTGGATAAAATAATCGTTTTTTCCCCTGCTAAACTTTTGATTAAATTACGCACCTCAATAATCTGACGAGGATCTAAACCAACGGTAGGTTCATCTAAAATAATAACGGGAGGATCATGGATTATGGCTTGAGCAATACCTACTCTTTGACGGTATCCTTTTGATAATTTTCCGATGATACTATCAGCACGATCCTCTATTTGACATAATTGTATCGCTTTTTTGACTTTTTGGGTGCGATCGCATCTGGGGATATTTTTTATTTTACTAACAAAACCGAGATATTCTGTCACCGTCATTTCTGTATATAAAGGAGGAGTTTCGGGAAGATAACCAATTCTTTCCCTGACTGCCAAGGGATTTTCATGCACCTCAAAACCGGCTACCGTTGCTTTACCCGTCGTGGCTGGAATATAACCGCTAAGAATGCGCATAGTTGTAGTTTTTCCTGCTCCATTAGGTCCTAAAAAGCCTAAAATTGAGCCTTTGGGTACGGAAAAAGAGATTTCTTGGATTGCTTGGGTTAAACCGTAGTTTTTGCTTAATTTTTCGACTGTAATCATTTTTCGGCTAGTTTGCTAAAAAAGTGTGCTGGTTAGGGTAGGTGAACAGGGAACAGAAAGAATGTATAATGTGACATTTAGAGCTAAAAAACTCCGAACTCCGAACTCAGGTGAGGCAGTATTCAGCTGTTTTTCTCGTTGACATTCGCCCCGACCTGAAGGTGCGGGGATTCTCCCATCACTGAGAGAGTTTCCTCTTTCTGCGAGTTCCCTTACCCACCTCTATTGCTAGAGGAGGGCAGAGGGGATTCTCTCCAGAGGCGAGGAAATCCTTTCTTTCCTTTGATTTTCTTTTGGCAATTTCGGTAGAACCTTT
>CAYPDC010000188.1:0-5379 GCA_964409355.1 uncultured Cyanobacterium sp. | reverse complement strand
GGGGCTTTAGACCCACAGATTTTTGGTAAATTAAACTGCTACTTCAAAAGCAACACCTTCTTCCACAAAGTTAGGGAAGTTTTGAAGGATACTTTGTCTTTCTGCTTCCCCCACAAAAATATAAGTGCCTAGTTGCTGAGTGTTTTGAAAACGATAAATTTTATCCCCTTGATTGGAGTCTGCACCATAAGCATAAAAAGCAATGCCTTCTTCGATAAAATTAGGAAATTGATTGCGAATATTAACTCTTTCTTCTTCATTAGCATAAAGATATGTACCCGGTACATTTTGATTTTGAAAGCGATAAAAACCAATTAATGAGTCATTATTTTCTGGTATTTCTCCTGTTACACTAATATTAAAAGTATCTGTAATGGATTCTCCCAATAGGTTTGTGGCTTTAATGGTAATATCTGCATTACCTGTGAGGAGAGGATCTCCATTGGCTTGACTAGCGGTTTTAAATGCTAATCCTTCTAGTTGAAATTGAGGAAAATTGGCGAGAATATTATTTCTTTCTGCTTCTCCTACAAATACATAAGTACCCTGTCTTTCTGTATTCTGAAAACGATACAGAGGAGTTCTTAAAGTATTTCCATAGTCTAAGGTTAAATTTCCCTGATTGTCTATTGTGGCAGTAACAACCTCTGGATTCGTGTTATTTTCGACAGAAAAGGTTAATTCGGGGACATTTTCAACAGTAATACTCTGAAAACGAATAAAATCTTCATCTTGATTTAAGCTAGGATTATTGACATCAACGTTATTGGGATTGACTGGTAAGGTGTTAAAAGCCGAATTAACAATAGAAGCATCGACAACGGGTAAAGAGGCGATCGCATCTACGGTATTTAAGTCATTTTGAGACAAAACCTGTCCAAAAACCGTAAAACCACCATTTTGATTATCTAAATTAGCAGAATTATCACTTAAATTAAAAAACCATTGACTGGTGGCACTATTGGGATCATTTCCCAGTTTCGCCATAGCAATTGTACCCCGAAGATTCGATCGATTCTCGCTAAATTCATTTTGAATCGGTGGGTTGGTAGGCACAAGATTAAGGGCTAAATTATTGATAATAAATCCCCCACCTTGAATAACAAAAGGAGTTGGGTCAACGACGGAACGATGGATAATAGAGTAAGTATAACTGCCACTATTAACATAATCAATAAAATTGTTGACAGTAATGGGTGCGCCTTCCCCCGTTTGATCAAATAAAACGATATTGATTTCGCCGTTACCGATAGAATTATCTGTTAACCTAAAATTAGCAACTTTTCCCGTGGTAAAAGGATCATCAAAATTGCTAAACAAATTAACAGATGTGGTGCGATCGTTAATATCGACAGAAATATCGTTAATGGGGTTAATATTAATAGTCATAAGTGGTTTTAATAATCAATTTAGAAAGATAAATCATGAGAAAACTATAGCATTTCTCAATGTTTCACAAACTTATTCATCTTCAGAAGATTGAGGAATTACTTGTTGATTGGTTTCTCTGATGGGCTGAGGTTCTTGATTCGGGTCTTGGATTGCGCTAGGATGGGGAATAAAGAAAAGTGCGATCGCCGCTAGGGTAAAACCGACAAATCCGATGGTAGCTGAGGTAGATTGTTCCACAAAAGAGATTTCTGATTGACGATGACGACGGGATAAAGGTTTTATTTCCTCTTTTAACTGAGGTAAGGTGTGAGAATCATGACAGAGTTGATCGAGAGCATCTAGGAGATCAAATAATTGTACCGTGGTTAATTCCCATTCCAACTGATTCTCAGTTTTGTCCTTTTCCTCTTGCCATACCAACAAATGACGTTTTCGATCTGTCAAATTAGTTAAAAAGATGTAATCACTGCTATCGTTGAATTCTACGGGATGATTTAAACCACTTAACAAATCTTGAGTATAACGGCTAACAGCATGGAGTAAATGCTCTAAAAAGGTCAATCCCCCTTGTAAAGTGGTAGGATTGCCGATAATTTCACATTTTGCCTGAGTTAACACCGACATTACCGCTATTCCCTCACTATTCTGATTCTCCTCTGTGAAACCTTCTAAAGATAAAACACAATTCGGAGACATATACTGACGTGCGATCGAACTACTCATAATCTATTAATTTCTACTAAGCTAGTTTGCATCTAAGTTTACTGGTGAGGGTAGGCAACAGGCAACAGCATCTGAGTTCGGAGTTCGGTGTTAAACTTAATATAGCGATGCTATTTGATTTGTAAAATTTTTAGATTAGTTTCCCCATAGTTCATCAGAACTATTTGTCTATAACAGCCTTAAGTTTATTGATGATGAAAGATGATAAAGTTAATGACTTGATCTAATCCTTCACCTGTTTTTAAATTAGTAAAAATAAAGGGTTTATCACCGCGCATTTTTTGAGAATCCCTTGTCATCACTTCTAAACTCGCACCAACATAAGGCGCTAAATCGATTTTATTGATTACCAAAAGATCTGATTTTGTGATACCTGGACCTCCTTTACGGGGTATTTTATCCCCTGCGGACACATCTATGACATAAATGGTCAAATCCACCAATTCAGGGCTAAATGTCGCTGCTAGATTATCTCCTCCGCTTTCCACAAAGACTATATCTAAATCCTTAAATTTTGTCTCTAATTCCTCGATCGCCTCTATATTAATGGAAGCATCTTCCCGAATAGCAGTATGAGGACATCCTCCCGTTTCTACGCCCTTAATTCTGTCAGGGGTGAGAGACTGCGATCGCACCAAAAATTGAGCATCTTCTTGGGTATAAATATCGTTAGTAACGGCGGCGAGGGAGTATTTTTCCCGCATATTCTTGCATAAAGCGTCTAAAAGGGCGGTTTTTCCCGATCCTACAGGTCCAGCTATGCCGATTCTGAATGTCATTGGTTGGTTTGTATTTAAGTTGTTCGATGAGGGTAGGGAAAAGGGCATCTCGACTACGCTCGATAACCAGAGGGAAAAGGGTTTTTGGGAATACTTAAATTATGGGATTGTTAATATTGTTAATTTATAACTCCGAACTCAAATCATTCCCCATTCTCCCTATACCATTCAATGGTACGTTTTAAACCTTCTCGGAGATCCATTTTAGCAGTAAAACCGAATGCTTCTTTAGCTTTAGTTGTATCTAAACAACGGCGGGGTTGCCCATTGGGTTTGTCGGTTTCCCAGACTAATTCCCCTTCAAATTCCATCAATTCACAGATTAATTCCGTTAAATCCTTAATGGTAATCTCGAAATTCGTACCAAGGTTAATGGGGTCGCTACTATCGTACATTTGTGTACCCATAACAATGCCTCTCGCCGCATCATTGGAGTATAAAAACTCACGGGTAGGACTTCCATCTCCCCAAACTGGTAAGGTTCGATCGCCTCTTTTTTGGGCTTCATGAACTTTACGAATTAAAGCAGGGATTACATGAGAGCTACGGGGATCGAAATTATCTTCAGGACCATATAAATTAACTGGTAGAAGGTAAATGCCATTAAAACCGTACTGATTGCGGTAGGCTTCTAACTGTACTAAAAGGGCTTTTTTGGCAATACCGTAAGGGGCGTTAGTTTCCTCTGGGTAGCCATTCCAGATGTCTTCTTCTTTAAAAGGTACAGGAGTAAACTTAGGATAGGCACAAATCGTACCCACACAGGTAAATTTTTCTACCCCTGCCTGATAACTGGCATGAATCAACTGCGTTCCCATCATTAAATTATCATAGAACAATTCGGCGGGTTTTTCCCGATTTAAACCAATACCCCCCACATGGGCGGCTAAATGGATAACAATATCTTGATTCGCAACGGCTTTTTGGCAATTTTCCCACACCGTTAAATCACAATGGCGCGATCGAGGTATGGTAATCTTATCAGGATTTGCCCCAGCGTTAAGCAATTCCGCAACCACTTGTTTCCCGAGAAAACCAGCACCGCCTGTAACAAGGATTCTTTTCGTACTTAAATCAATCATGGTTAGTTAAGTAATGAATAATAAAATGTAGGAGTTTAATATATTAAACCCTTAATGAGTTCGGAGTTCGGGGTTTTTTGAGTAATGAAGTAATGAGTAAGTGGAAGATTCTCTCTCCCCATGCCTCCTCCAACTCCCCACTCCCCACTCCGTACAGACGTAGCATGCTACGTCTCTACAAAACACCCCAAAACCCCAATACCCTACACTAATTGACGCTATGGAGCATATTCTGACGAATATAGGCTATATCAGCGACTTTATTGCCGTTACTGATACCTAAAGCCTCCAAATCAGCGTCCACCATCAAATTCACTAACTCAGGAAAGGTTAAAGAGGGTTGCCAACCAAGTTTTTCCTTAGCTTTAGTGGGATCTCCTATTAATAAGTCCACTTCCGCAGGGCGCAAATAACGCTCATCAAATTCCACATAATCTTCCCATTTGAGGTTAACGTGAGAAAAGGCTAATTCCAAAAATTCTTTAACGGAATGGGTTTCCCCCGTTGCTACCACATAATCATCTGGCTCATCTTGTTGTAACATTAACCACATAGCCTTAACGTAGTCTTTAGCATAACCCCAATCTCTTTTTGAGTCTAAGTTACCTAAATACAATTTTTTCTGTTGCCCTGCCACAATACGTGCGATCGCCCTTGTGATTTTACGGGTAACAAAAGTTTCACCTCGGCGGGGGCTTTCGTGGTTGAATAAAATTCCATTACAAGCGAAAATGTTATAGGATTCACGGTGATTGATGGTTTGCCAATGAGCATAAACCTTCCCACAAGCATAAGGACTACGGGGATAAAAAGGAGTGGTTTCTTTCTGAGGAATTTCCATCACTTTGCCAAACATTTCCGATGAACCAGCCTGATAATAACGTACATCAATACCTGTGCGCTGTCTATAGTCCTTAATTGCCTCCAATAGCCTTAAAGTACCCATTGCCACACTATCAACGGTAAATTCAGGGGCATCGAAACTAACCCTTACATGGGATTGCGCACCGAGATTATATACTTCAATGGGTTTAACTTCTTCGAGAATCCGTCTTAAGGTTGTGCCGTCTGTCAAATCTCCATAGTGCAGGAAAAAACGAGCATCTTCTTGATGGGGATCTTGATAAATATGATCGATTCTGTCAGTATTGAAAGTGGAAGTTCGTCTGATGATGCCGTGAACTTCATAGCCTTTTTCCAATAAAAGTTCGCTTAAATAAGAACCATCTTGTCCTGTCACACCAGTGATTAAAGCTACTTTGCGTTCAGTCATTATTTTATTTATTGCCTATATTTTGGATATTTTAATTTTGATTTGATCAATATAGCATTCTTTAACGTGATTGGTAAAAGAAGTCCTCATTCTCAGCGATAGCGGAATGAAGGATGAATGCTTCGACTAC
>CAYPDC010000187.1:0-5386 GCA_964409355.1 uncultured Cyanobacterium sp. | reverse complement strand
AATCTTGGCAAGTTTGATTCTGCCTTACCCCTAACTATTGAGTGGATACGTTTTTTCTTTGTATTAAAAGATTGCATACCATCCCGCAATGATGCAACGCCATATTTTTTCCCGGTATTTCCAGCTTTGCGCCCGATTTGTAGGTAATTATCTTATTACAAAAAAACGTTTTCGATTTTCTCTCCCCGAATCGCATAATCTAACATCTCCATCGGGTGCATTACCCTGACATTTTTTCCTTGTAATTGAAGATGTTTGGTGATTTGTAAAGCACATCCGGGGTTAGGAGAAACAATAATTTCTGCTCCTGTATTTAATAAATTACGCACTTTTTGCTCCCCTAAATCATTAGCAACATCAGGTTGTAAAAGATTGTAAACCCCTGCACTACCACAACATAAAGCAGCATCTAAAGGCTCTTTTAATTGGATATTGGGGATTTTTTGCAACAGTTGACGAGGTTGTAAACTGATTTTCTGTCCATGGAGTAAGTGACAGGCATCTTGATAAACTATCTTAGTGGGATTATCGGTAATAGGAGATAAGTTGACATTTAAGCCTTTTTCTACCAAAAATTCGTTAATATCTCTAACTTTACTGACAAATTCTCTTGCTTTTTCTTTATAAATGGGATCATCTTTTAAAATATGGTGATATTCTTTGAGAGTATGCCCACAACCTGCCGCATTGATAATCACATAATCCACTTCAGCTTCGCAAAAACTATCTATCATCTGTCTAGCAAAACTTTGAGCTTGATTCTCTTGCCCTTGATGCGCAGGTAATGCACCACAACATCCCTGAGAAGGAGGAATTACGACTTCGCAACCATTAGCGGTTAAAACTCTGACAGTAGCTTCATTAACGGGATCAAAAAATAACCTTTGTACGCATCCTAGAATCACCCCTACTCCATATTTTTTGTCTTTTTGAGGGGGGATAGTATAAGGATATTTCTTGCCTATAGATGCCAAATTAATGCGGGGTAAAATCGATTCCATGGAAGCGATACGGGGGAAAAACTTAAGTATTTCCGTCTTTCTCACCAGTGTTTGTAATCCTGATATTTGATAAAACCAAAGTAAGGGTAAAAAAATACTCAATCTGGCAGGATAGGGAAACAGGTTAAAAATGATGGTGCGTAAAAATTTTTCCCAAGGGTTACGGGGTTGATTTCTTTCCACTTGAGGGCGCACGGCGGCGATTAGTTGATCATATTGTACTCCAGAGGGGCAGGTACTCACACAGGCTAAACATCCCAAACAGCTATCAAAATGAAGACTTGTCGTCTCATCTAAAACCGCTTCTCCCTTATTGATGGCATTCATCAAGTAAATTCTACCTCTAGGGGAATCCATCTCTTTGCCAATAACTCGATAACTAGGGCAAGTCGATAGGCAGAAGCCACAATGTACACATTGATCTATTAAGTTTTGTGCTGGAGGATTTTTTTGATCAAATCCTTGATTTTCTTGTGTTTTTGACGAGGCAATATCAAGGGGGGGCGGTGCGATCGCAGATGACAAGACTTCACCGAAGGGTTTTTCTGTTATATTCATTTAGTAATTAAATATTTTTGCTAACTACAATTGACAAAAATCAATTTATTTTAAGTTTATTATAGTCTTTAGTGAATTATTTTGACTAAAAAACTTCTTGCAAAAGTCGGCGGTAATGGATAATAAAGATTAAATGCGTCTTAAATTTAACTCCGATTTGTTGATTAATAAGCATTGATATTAAATAATAGACAGTAGATATTTTATAGAGAAAAAACTATCAAAATCTCTAAAAATTTTTCCGATCTTTAAGAATACAAATAAAATGGCATTAACCACAGAATCAATCTTAGAAGTATTAAAACCAGTTCAAGATCCTGAATTACAAAAAAGTCTGGTAGAATTAAACATGATCCGTAATGTTTCCGTAGAGGATGGAAATGTTAGTTTTACCCTCGTCTTAACTACTCCTGCTTGTCCTTTACGAGAGTTTATTGTGGAAGACTGTGAAAAAGCCGTCAAAAGTTTAGGCGGAGTCGAATCCATCGACATCGAAGTAACCGCAGAAACTCCTCAACAAAAACCCTTACCTGATAGACAATCTGTTAATCAAGTCAAAAATATTGTTGCCATTTCTAGCGGTAAAGGAGGAGTGGGAAAAAGCAGTGTTTCTGTCAATGTTGCCGTTGCTCTTGCCCAAGCAGGTGCTAAAGTGGGCTTATTGGATGCGGATATTTATGGACCTAATGCCCCTACCATGTTAGGTTTAAATAATGTTCCCATTAATGTGGAAAAAAGTCCTGAAGGGGATATTCTTCAACCTGCTTTTAATCACGGTATCAAAATGGTGTCTATGGGCTTTTTAATCGATCCTGATCAGCCTGTGATGTGGCGAGGACCTATGTTGAACGGCATTATACGTCAATTTCTCTATCAAGTCAACTGGGGTGAGTTAGATTATTTAATTGTGGATATGCCTCCCGGCACGGGAGATGCTCAATTAACCCTTGCCCAAGCTGTGCCTTTGGCGGGTGCGGTAATCGTGACGACTCCCCAAAATGTCTCTTTACAGGATGCCCGTAGAGGCTTAAAAATGTTCGAGCAGTTAGGTACAAATATTCTCGGTATTGTGGAAAATATGAGTTATTTTATCCCTCCTGATATGCCTGAAAAAAGTTATGATTTATTTGGATCAGGAGGAGGAGAAAAGGCTTCTCAAGAGTTAAATGTGCCGTTATTGGGTTGTATTCCTTTAGAAATTTCCTTGCGTGAAGGGGGCGATCGAGGCATTCCGATTGTAGTGGGAGAACCTGATTCAGCTTCCGCCCAAGCCTTAAGAAAAATCGCCCAACAGATTGCGGGGAAAGTCTCTGTTATGGCACTGAGATAATGAATTATGAATAATTTATGAATAGGTGTCAGGTGTCAGGTGTCAGGTGTTTTTTCTAATTCTTCCCTATCTCCCCACTCCCTACTCCCCACTAAAAAAACTTCCCTCTTGACATAGATGACATAAACTGCGATAATAATAGTTTGTGTGAAGTTTAGCTCTATTAAACTCTTGGCTAACGTTATCGTAATCGGAGCCCAATGGGGCGATGAAGGAAAAGGAAAAATAACAGATTTACTCAGTAAATCAGCAGATGTAGTGGTTCGCTCCCAAGGGGGAGTTAATGCTGGTCATACCGTTGTGGTGCAAGATCAAAAGTTCAAGCTACATCTAATTCCGTCGGGAATTTTATATCCTGATACTGAGTGTATCATAGGTTCGGGTACAGTGATCGATCCCCAAGAATTATTAGAAGAAATTGAGCAATTAAGAAAATTGAATGTTTCGACTGATAATTTGTTTATCTCCCAAACTGCCCATGTGACGATGCCCTATCATCGTATTTTAGATCAGGCAGCAGAGGAAAAACGAGGTAAATATAAGATCGGTACTACTGGACGTGGCATTGGTCCTACTTATTCGGATAAAGCAGAAAGAATCGGCATTAGGATGTTGGATTTAATTCACTGCGATCGCTATCCTGATAAGATTGAGTGGACGATTAACTATAAAAATGCCGTTTTAGAAAAACTCTATGGTTTAGCACCCTTAGATGCAAAAGAAGTAACAAAAGAGTATCAGGCTTATGCCGAGCTTTTACGCCCTTATGTCATTGATAGTTCACTGAAAATTGATCAGGCTGTCAGACAGAAGAAGAATATCTTATTTGAAGGGGCGCAAGGTACTCTGTTAGACTTAGATCATGGTACTTATCCCTATGTAACTTCTTCTAATCCTATTGCTGGTGGTGCTTGTGTCGGTGCTGGTGTAGGTCCGACAATTATCGATCGCATCATTGGTGTGGCGAAAGCATATACTACCCGTGTCGGAGAAGGACCTTTTCCCACGGAATTAGAAGACGAAATTGGGGTGCATTTAGGGGATAAAGGAGCAGAATTTGGGACAACTACAGGGCGCCGTCGTCGTTGTGGTTGGTTTGATGGGGTAATCGGACGCTATGCGGCTCGAATTAACGGTTTAGACTGTTTAGCAATCACTAAACTAGACGTTTTAGACGAATTGTCAGAGATTAAAGTTTGTGTCGCTTATGAAATTGATGGCGAAATTTGTCGTGAATTTCCCACCCATGCCATGAAGTTTGCTTCCTGTAAACCATTGTATGAAACATTACCCGGTTGGCAACAAGACACCAGTAATTGTCGTACATTAGAGGAATTACCAAAACAAGCATTAGATTATTTAAAATTCTTGGCAGAATTAATGGAATTACCCATCGCCATTGTTTCTTTAGGGGCAAGTCGTGATCAGACTATCATTGTCGAAGATCCCATTCACGGTCCTAAACGTGCTTTACTCCATGTTAATGGTGATCCTGTTAATTCTTAAGTCGATATATTTAATCTCTCAATATAACTACCATGATTTCTTAGCACATTATCTCAATTTTGTCAAGAGATAGTGCTAAAAATCTTAAGTAGTTAATCGTATTACTTAACAGAAAAATTTATAAGGAAATCAGTTAACTGAAATGTCAATTACATTAGAATGCAAAACTAGAGCAGAAGGTGGTAATCCTCGCGCATTGCGCCGTGAAGGATTTATCCCTGCTAACTTATACGGGCATAAAGGTGCGGAATCAGTATCATTAGTTTTAAGCCAAAAACAGGCTTTAACCTTACTCAAAAATGCATCAGTAAACAATACTCTTGTGGAATTAAACATTCCTGAAATCAACTGGAATGGTCCTGTTTTAATTAGAGAGGTACAAACCCATCCTTGGAAACGCAATTTACATCATATCAGCTTCTTCAGTCCTTCCGCAGATAAAGATGTGATCGTGGTTGTACCCTTAAAAATTATAGGTCATTCTGTGGGGATTTCTAAAGGGGGTATCATGGAACAAATGGTGACAGAAGTAAAAGTTCGCTGTTTGCCTGACAAAATTCCCCAATTCTTAGAAATGGATATTAGCCATGTGGACATTGGTAAGACTTTCGCTGTGGCGAATTTAGTCCTTCCTGAAGGTATTACTGTATTAGATGATCCTCATAAAAACATCATCGGTATTGTAGCACCTCGTAAAAAAGGTTAAAACCATCATCCGAAATTGTGGGTTGAACATTGTTCAACCCCTACAAATGTTTGTAATTCGGCCAATTCACCTACTTCTGGTAATAGACATCTTTTTTGTTGAAAAATCAAGATATTGTCTTAATATTCAAGGCTTATATATTAGACATCTCCAATAATAGACATTTTGGCTCTCTTACTTTGAATATATAAATTGTTGGTTAGGAAAAGGTGTTAGGTTTCAGGTGAAACAAAACTGTTAATTTATAAAAATTATATTTTTGTTAAATTCCTTCCTTATTTTATA
>CAYPDC010000186.1:0-5406 GCA_964409355.1 uncultured Cyanobacterium sp. | reverse complement strand
AAACCGTGACTGAGATAATATTTCTCGATTAATTCACTGGCTTGATTGGATATATTATTATTAATATGAATTAGATAAAATCTTTGGAAAAATTTATTAAGGTTATCTAATTCTCTCTTATTACGACAACCAATAATTAATTCCATTTTGGTAACAATACTAATAGATAATTGATGGCTTAATTCTTCTTTTTTTAGTCTTTCAATAGCAGTAATAATGCCTCGACTAATATCAATTAAAATATCGGTATCAATCAGAATTTTAGTCTTCATTATTACCTCTCCATTGTTGTTTTCTAACTTGTTTTACCCATTCGCTACTATCATTCATATCTTCTTGCGCCTCCCACATTCCCACAAATGGTTCATCTTCTATTTTTATTTGATTTTTTAAAGGTTCTGTATAGCGTTTTTTTAATATTTCTAAAAAGTCAATTAATAATAGTTGAGCTTCTTCTGGTAAATTTTCTATATCCGTTTCTAATTCTTTTATATTAATCATAATTATCTGCTAATTTTATCTATTTTATTTTATTCGTATTTATCTTAGTATTCAATCAGATTAGCAATAGCGGTACTAATTTCGCCTCTTTGGGGCTTAATAGTCATAAAACTCTCTTAAATCGAGACTTTCCCACTCCTGCCATGACTTATCTTCTTCATAGTGTTTTACCATAGCATCTGCTTGTTTTGCCATTAGTTTACGGCGATCGACTAAAGTTTTATTCATAATATTTTGTTTATGATTAACGGATTCGGCGTTGCATCATTGCGAGATGATTTCAATAAGTTTACAAAAAAGATATATCTTGTGTTTTCTAGCTTCCGCTTATATTATACATTAATGCGT
The DNA here is from genome assembly GCA_964409355.1 of uncultured Cyanobacterium sp. Lineage (GTDB taxonomy): Bacteria > Cyanobacteriota > Cyanobacteriia > Cyanobacteriales > Cyanobacteriaceae > PCC-10605. The sequence goes on along the minus strand of CAYPDC010000186.1, from coordinate 4,557 downwards.
CATCCCATGAAGATGCAACGCCGTTCTTTACTAACCTTTTTGGCGTTGCATCATTGTAATGCAAGGAAGAATCTCTTATACTTGTCATTCTGAGGATAGGCAAACATAACAAAGAATCAAAATATATCTTATATTAATTAAGTTTTATCGGTGCTGGGATAACTTGTATTAATCCAGTGTGAAAGGCTTTATCATGAGTAATAATCGGGATGTTTTCTAACTCCCCTTGAGCCATTAACATTCTATCAAAATGAAAGAATAATTGTTAATCAACTCCTTAGCTTCAGGCAGTTTCCTAATACGATACTTAGGCAGTAAGTAAAAATAACTTTTACACTTGAGAAGATATATGATATTCTGATAAGATGAAGATTCCATTAGAAATACTAGACAATATTATCAAAAATATCAAACGAGAATTTGAAGATATTTCATATTCATTAGACATCTCCAACAATAGGCATTTTAAGGGCTAAAGCCCTTACTACGAGCCTTCGGAAAAATAATTTATGGAGATGTCTAATCAATTCACATCCATCCTTTCAGTTTATAAACGATAATCCCTAAATATTCTTTTAAAGCAAGATTAGTATTGTGTAAAGAGCCTGAATTGGGAAAAAAACCGATCAGGATACTTTGCCAACTAATATTATTTTGAAAATCCCTTTCCGTGACTAAAAAGTCTGTAGGTGCAGGAATCACCTCAAATCCTTGTTTTTCAAAGATTTTAACTGAGCGAGGAGTATGTAAGGCGGAGGTTACTAAAATTATTTGATTAATGCCTTTTTCTTGAAGAATTTCACGGCTATAAACCGCATTATCATAGGTGTTATAAGAATTCCCCTCTGTAATAATAGCAGATTTTGGAACACCCAACATAACTAATAAACTAGCCATATCATCGGCTTCTGAATGTTCATTTTGAGAGTCTTTCCACGGGATTCTTCCCCCCGTAACGAGGATTAAGGGTGCTTTTCTCATTTTATACAGTTTTGCCCCATATAAGACCCGATCGCCCTGTTCCGCTAAATCAATCATGGGGCGAGGGTAAATTAGGGGTTTGATTCCTCCACCTAAAACCACGATCACATCGGCATTTTGTACAGAATCGGGAGAAACTAGATATTGCCACTCAAGGGATTTAACCAGCAAATTACTCACCCAGCCATTACTAGAGACTAACAAAACCAATAAAGCCAGAAGAATGGGAATCGGTAGGAAATGAGGATATTTCCACCAGAGAATTAAAGCAACAACGAGGGAAAAACAGGCAAATCCCAAAGGATAAAAGAAAAGAGGTAATAACTTAGAAAGAAACAGAAAATCCATTGATTAACCCCTTAAACTACCATTTCACACATACCAATACTCACCCAACTGCTAACTCCATCGGCAAAATGCTCTTTTTTCCAGATTGGGGCATTATGTTTTAAAGTATCAATGGCATATTGACAAGCGGAAAAAGCTTCGCTACGATGAGGGCAACCTACCGCTACCAAGACGCTAATATCTCCAATGACTAATTTGCCGATACGATGATGAATAACGATGCCATTAATATCTGGGTATTGGGTAACTAAATGAGAGGCTATCTGTTGAAAAACTGCGATCGCCATTGGTTCATAAGCCTGATATTCGAGATATTCGACTTGTTTTCCTTCCGTTTGACAGCGCACAGTGCCACTCATGGAGACGATCGCACCATTACGAGGGTTATCGGCTAATTGATACACTTGTGACAGAGAAAGAGGGGCAAAAGTGATTTTAAAATCAGTAAAACAATTTATCATTTAATTTATCATTTTATATAAGTACAATTTTAAATACTGATTATTCATATTCGACATTTCCATAAATTATTTTCGTTGGCTCGTAGGGGCATAATAAAAATAAACGGTATTGAAGACGAAGCGATCGCCCAGAAAAACGAAGTGATTGTTCCTTCAAATCTGGAAAGAAAAGATGAGTCTATGCTTTTAGTTGCTTAACTCTCTGAACGCTTACATACTTTTTTATTATTTAATGATTTTGCCATTGTACCAGAATGACAAGAATCAGACATTAAAACTATTTTTACCCCTTCATCAAATTTAGTCCATAATGTTTCTAATTCATCGTCTAAGACTGGTTTATCATAGGCTATCCAGCATTCATCTAAACCGTCTTCTTCATCATGATTTAAGTCGGGAATTTGACTACCATTGATTCTAATAGTTTAGCATTTTCTTTAACTAGGATTATCAACAACTAGATGAAGAAACTTGTATTTTTGTAGTAAAATCGTTGGGATTTTAAAACTGATTTAGCATACTAACTCATGAAGAACCATATTAATTTTTAGATAGGGTAATTTTAATTTGAAAATCTCTGTCATTATCAGGGCAATTAAGTCTGATAATATTCCCTTCAATTAACTGTTTTTGTTTTAATTTTCTATCTCTATAAATAATAGGTAAAATGTTGTTAGTAGGTTCGATAAAAAGTTTATTTCCTTCTCTCTTTAAATAACCCCTGATGTCGTCTCCTCCGTTACACTCTATATCTCCACCGATGGAAAGACTACCTTTATTTTTTAAAGAAGCATTTAATTTATCTTCATCATAAGGTAATTCTATTTCTAATCTCCAAGTTTTCTTTAAACTTAAATAGTGTTTAATGGTAAATATTCCTCCTCCTAATAAGCCAAGAATAATGAGGGATAAAATAGTAGTAGGTAGCCATAGTTGATTTAATAAATAAGGGTTGACAAAACAAGTTTCTTTGCCTCCGGGAGAAGGAGTACAAAATTCTTGCACCGTTGCGGGTAAGTCGATGACGCTTAAATCATAATTTTCTCCTTTTAATTGTTGGGTATTTTCGGCAATTTTGAGGTGATTTAGCCAATTTTGTCTGTTTTGACTCTCAGGGGTGCTAAAGTCTCGATAAGGGCTATTAGAAGGGGTTTCTATCCACTTTTCAGAGGTGATACCAGCCGATGTATTTAAGGGAGCATCGGTTAACCAGACTACGGATTGTTTTTTGATGGGTTGATTTTCACAAAGACGATTTTGATTGATTTGAGCTAAATTTTTGTAGATAAAATGCTCTGCTAGTTGAATATCGGTGTTTTTCTCGTTTAGATTAGCTTTTAAGGGGATTTTCTCAATTATTCTTTGTATATCTTCTTTGGGATTCAAGAATGCGATCGCATCTTCTTTCGTTAGAGGATTAAAATTGGGATTAGTGGGATTAACTTGGGAGGAAAAAGGTACAATATAAACTGTATCACCCTTATGGATGCGATCGGTGATAATTTGTTTTAGTCTTACCCTAGCCTCATCGTCAAGATTGACACTTTCGGTTAAGTCAATGGCAAAAACTACGTCTCTACCGCCCGATAAAAGAGAAACTAAGTCTAAACTCCGTAACTGACTCAGAGATAATTCTTCCCCAATGGCAATTTTTTGTTGACAATAATTAACCACAATATCTGCTTCCTAAAAAATGAAATAATTGACCTTTTACAAAATAAATATAAAATAAATTCTATTCTCTTTTGTTCTTAACCCCTAACTTTCAACAACTGAGAAACATTGAGAGCGATCGCACCTATATTTCAACGATAGAACTCAGGTGATACCTGACACCCAATACCTGACACTTTTTCAACAGCGATATTTTTCCATCGAACTAAGCTCTTCTACTTTATCGCAAGAGCGGCAATTTTCACGATTTCCTGAGCTAAATCAAAATCCTTTTGAGTTATTCCCCCCTGATCATGAGTGCTTAAATGAATCGCAACTTTATTGTAAGATATGGTAATGTCAGGATGATGTCCCGCTTTTTCCGAAGGTTCAACTAAACGATTCACAAATGCGATCGCCTGTACAAAATCCTTAAATTTGTAAGTAGTGTTAATAGATTGCCCACTGGAAATCCAATCGGGGAAATGGGCTAATTTTTGTCTTATTTCTGTTTCGTTTAAAATCATATTATTCTCCGTAATCTAGGATTGTTATATATTTCTTAATTTTAACTCCTATAGGTATGACAAGAGTTGAGGGGGAAAATAATAGGCTAAGACATTATTTGGCAATATTACATAGAAAAACATTTTACTATTCCAAGTGTCAAGAAATGCTCTTATTGTCAATAAAACTCCTTATTTATTACTTAAATAATGAAGATATTTCGCTAATAATCTAAATTTTTAAAAACTATTTTTACTTTTTTTAAACTAATAGCGATGCCGAAGGCACAGGCTTCGCCTGCCCGTCCTTAATAAATATTTTTTACCAACAATAAATAATTGCATATCATCCCGCAATGATGCAACGCCAATAAATCATCCATTTCCGCCATTTCGGGTGCGATCGCACCATCGAGAGAAATAAGTAATCATCTTTTGGTAAAGTTTATTTCAGTTCGTTAAACTCTTCTTCTGTCACGCCTAACTGACTTAAAATTTCCTTGAATAACCAACCGCCAATTTCTGCGTTGCCATGAATAGGAATTGTGGTTGATCTTCCGTCAATATGTTGCCAACGGGCATGACTACCTTTTTGACGAACTTTTTGA
>CAYPDC010000185.1:0-5425 GCA_964409355.1 uncultured Cyanobacterium sp. | reverse complement strand
ATTATGCTTTCAAACATTTGATCACACTCAGATTATGAACCTTTAAAGTATATCTATATCAATGATGTGAAACTTTGGATTCCCGACTATCGCTTTTATACCTATCCTGACTTAATGATCATTGAAGGTAAACCAGTTTATCAATCAGAAAATAGCAGTATAGTCACGAATCCGAAGATAGTTATCGAAGTTTTATCTAATTCTACTCAAAACTACGATAAAACAGAAAAATTCAGAGCCTATCGATCATTACCTAGTTTACAGGAATATATCCTGATTTCTCAATCTAGTTACTATATAGAACAGTTTATCAAACAAACTGAGCAACAATGGTTATTTAACGCTATAGAAGGAGAAAATAATCATCTTGCCTTAGCTAGTGTTGATTTTTTGATTTCTTTTTCTCAACTTTATCAGAGAATATTTCTTGAATAATTTAAAAGTCATTGGATTAGACATCTACCATATTTTAGGTAGAGACGTAAAATTTTGGCGTTGCATCTTCATGGGATGAGGCATTAATGTATAGCATGAGCGGAAACTAGAAGACATAAGATATATTTTTTTGCAAACTTTTTGAAATCATCCCACAATGATCCAACGCCCAAAAATTAATCTGAGCTTATAGTAATTCTCGTTATGGTGAGGTACAAAAATTATCAGTATCAAGCAATAGGGAATAGGCAATGGGTGATGGTAAATAGGGGCAAAAAACTGTACCTTATACTTTTAAGAAACGCTATATAATTTTTTGTACTTTAGACATCTCCAACAATTCCTAAAAATTGGGTTATAACCCTTATTCTATGGTTGTGAAATGATAGTTTCTGCAGATGTCTTTTAAACTTCTGGTATATTTTCATTTTCATAGTTTTCAATTAAAACACCGATAATTTCCATTAAATTTGCTAAAGGATGAGATTCATTTTCCCCTACCTCATCAATGAGAGAGTCGAGTAATTGAACTAAATATTCATAATCTGATTCATTACGAGGTACAAATAAAGTGTTATTTAAAAGTTGCCAATTTTTAGTTGTTTCTTGAATATCTAAAGCTAACATAGTTTTATTCCTTCCATTTATTCAAATCATATTCTGAGTGGGTCAAGACAGCACGAATATAAACTTTTTTTCGATTATAATGTATTGCTGTAATTAACCTTACTTTATTACCGCCGATATTAAATACTGTTAGCTTCCCAACTTGATCGGCAGTAGAAAAAATTTGTTTCACTTCAGCAAAAGAGTTAAAATGACTCTGTTTAATTAACTGAAAAGCTGTTTTAACTTCGGGATAACCCACGGCAAATTCGTTTAATTTTTTACGGCTAATAATGTGCATATTTGTTTTTAATTAAATTATTTTAATGCTTAATTCTCCCCATAAATAATGGGCGTTGCATCATTGCGAGATGATTTATAATATAACTGAAAATTTTAGAGAGTGTGAGAGCTATTAATACAAATGGAAATAAATTGTCCACAATGCAATGCAAATGAGATTATCAAAAATGGTCATAGAAGAGGAAAACAAAATTATAGATGCAAAAAATGCGGTCGTCAATTCATCGAATTTTATTCTGATATTGGCTATGATAAACAAAAGAAGAATGCCTAAAAATGTACTTAAATGGTTGTGGATTTAGGGCAATATTTAGCAAGACTACATAGAAAAACATTTTGCTACTCTAAGTGTCAAGAAATGCTTTTTTTATCAATAAATATTCTTATTTATTATCTGAATAATAAGGATATTTCTTCAATTATATGAGCAAAAAAACTGAGCTTTATTGTTATTCGGGAGCGCAAGCGCTGCTGCAAGCAGTTCGCACCTAATAAATAGTTTTTTCTTTGTATTAAAAGATTGCATACCATCCCCCAATGATGCAACGCCCTTCTAGGGATAAATCATCGTTTTCCGCTTCTTCTCTAGCATGACGAGATATGATGACTGGGAGCAGGTCAGTTTTGCAGAAGAAATAAACTCCTTGACAAAAAAATCAATATCTGTTTTGCTCAACTTTATTAATTGTGTTAATTATTTTGTTGCTCTTTTACAATGACACCTAAACAACAAACAGAAATAAATCTACATCGCCCAATTTGTAACAAATCATGTGAATAATTTTTATAGCCTGTCTTTATTATTTAAAAAAAGGTTATGATCAAATTTCTATTAAGTTTTGTAAATAAGTAAATTAAGTTCCACTTGACCCATTCTGTTCTTGATTTTTTATTAGACTGGTCAAAAGTTGTTCAATATTAATTTTTAATTCTGCAAAATTTTCAGGCATGATCATTAATTTTATTCTAATTTCTGCCCATCTTAATTGATAACCGTAGGCGTGACGGAAAAAATGTCTAAATCCTAAATATTCTTTCAAGACTTGATACTGTTGAGGATTAATTACTGCTTTTCTCACATTAGGAATATCGGAAGACATTTGGGTTAATAAATCTAAGTGCGATCGCTCTCCGGTGGGCAAAGAATTATCAATGTTAATAGCTATTCTGCGAAAAATCCCTTCAATGCCAGTGTAATATTGATGGAGATAAGAAGCCAAACCATTCATTTCTAACTGCGTTGGTGGTTCTTTTAAAGAAGATAAATCTTTTTGGGTTTCTTCTACAAGTCTTTGTAAAGAGAGTAATTCATCATCAATTAAGGATTTCAGAGCCTCAAGAGAATTAGTATTCATAATTTTTCCCTGTAAAATTCTCGTTTTAATTTCGGGATAAGCCGTTTCTAAGGATACTAAGTCTAAATCTATTCCTTCGGGCAATAAATCACGACATAAGGAATAGGCACGAAAAAAACTCCCTTCGGGTAATCCTTCCACTGCTAAATCAATATCAGAAAAATCATGCCAAGGAGTTTGCCCTGCTAAAGAGCCAAATAAAATGACTTTTTTTGCCTTAAATTCTTCGATTAAAAGACTAGCACAACACTGAGCAATTTTTGAAGCTAAGATTTTTCTTTCTGGATTATAGTTGGAGATTGGAGATATTTTCAGTTTAGTAAGCATAATTTGTTTCATAAAGATAAAGAATATAGTTAAGGAATCCTCGCTGAAATCATCAATTTCACTACGTCTGGAGTAGTATGTTTTGCCTTCCATCCTAACTTATGCCATGCTTTTTGAGGGTTTGATCGTCCGAATGCCAAATCTGTAGGACGAAATAAGTTAGAATCGGTTTGAACGTATTGTTGCCAATCTAAATGGAAGTATTCAAAGGCAAAACGAACAAAATCTTCTAAGGAGTAACTTTCTCCCGTCGCAATGACATAATCATCAGGTTGATCTTGCTGTAGTATTAAATACATTGCTTCCACATATTCCTCTGCCCATCCCCAATCTCGATAAATATTCATATTACCTAACCTTGAAATTTCTTGACTTCCTTGAGCAATACGAAAGACACTTGCAATAATTTTTTGTGTAACAAATCGATTAGGTCTGAGGGGAGATTTATGGTTGAATAGAATACCAGAACAGGCAAATAAATTATAGGCTTTTCTGTAATTAGCTACCGGCCAAAAAGCCGCAGATTTGGCTATAGCATAAGGACTTCGGGGACGAAAAGGAGTATTTTCATCGGCTGGAGTATATCCGTATTACCAAAGCATTCACTAGAACTGGCATTATAGATTTTGATGGGACGAGCCAGAAAACGGATTACTTCTAAAAGGTTTAATATGCCAATGGTTATACTTTCGAGGGTTTCAACGAGCATTTCAAAGGATAACCCCACAGAACTTTGTCCTGCTAAATTGTAGATTTCATCGGGTTTAACTTGGGCAATGATTTGCAAGACACTACGGAAATCTGTTAAAATCATCGAGGTTAGATTAACTTTGTCCTTAATGCCTAAATATTCTAAGTTGCGAAAGTGTGACATTTGAGCATCTCTGGAAGTTCCCCAAACGGTATAACCTTTTTCGAGTAATAATTTAGCTAAATAAGCTCCGTCTTGCCCTGATATGCCACAAATTAAGGCGGTGTTCATTAGTTTCTTGAGTAACAATTAACTATCTTTTAAGTTAGCTTAGATCGGTGAAGGGGAGATCGAGCTTTTGGTTAATTTTTATGAAGAGTTAGGGAAGCGAGTTTTCATCTAAGATTTGTTCCAGAGATGCGATCGGGTTTTTAGAAATGGGAGGTGCGGGCGCGCAGCGTGCCTTTGGCATCGAGCTTTAGAAATAAGGAGGTGAGATCGAGCTTAGGGAAGCCAGTTTTCATCGAGGATTTGTTCAAGAGGTGCGATCGGCTGTTTGGGGAAGGTATTAAGGGGTAATTGAGAATGTTTAGAAGCTAATTTGCAACCTTTTTGATATACTTAGCAAGGGCATAACTTGATATTAGATACTTATTATGTTAGGATAGGCAAAAATAAAAAATTTAACTGAAATATGTTACACAATTTTAGCGAAGAAGAAAAAAATAATATTTATTACCACAGATTTTATCATCCTCATCCACGGGTTCAATTGAGAATGGAAGTTTTATGGCTGACTGCCTGACACAAGTATCTAAAATTCATATAAATCAATGCAATGAAGCAGAAAAAGTAGTAATATTCATGACAAACTAAAAATAAATATTTTCCAAAGTTTAAGACTAGAATTAACTATTTATGTCAACCTCAGTTCCTGTTTATCATCAACTATTAAATCTACTTCGTCAACACTCGAACTATGGCGTTGCATCATTGGGGGATGGTATGCAATCTTTTAATACAAAGAAAAAACTATTTATTAGGTGCGAACTGCTTGCAGCAGCGCTTGCGCTCCCGAATAACAATAAAGCTCAGTTTTTTTGCTCATATAATTGAAGAAATATCCTTAATATAGTCCTTGTAGTCTTGCTGTTTTGTAATCTTGCCAATAACTTGGCTTTCCTTTTTCTTCATTTCTTAACCTTACTTTTCGATGGAAAGTGGAATGACCTACTTTTATTCCTGTGAGGATGGACAAATCCCTCTGGGCATTTTGATAAGACTCATTGGCACTGAGTAAAAGACAGCATTTTTCTAATAATGGACTTAATCGAGTGAAGGATTCTATTCCTAAACATTGTGCCTGTTTTTGACTAACGGTTATCTTTCCTAGACAACTTTTGAGAGTTCGCATTCTTCCACTACAAGGTAAATTGGTTATCTTTTCGATAAAAAAAGGGTGACATGAGGAGCGACAAACTCTAAAATTTGATGGCGTAAATGATCTTCTAAATGCTCAAAAGACTGACAAGACTCAGAATTACTATAGCGGTAAAGGATTTAACTAGCTTTTCTAAGGGCGTTTTCAAATTCTAATTGATCATCAGGAGTCATATTAATAGTGGAAGTCATAGTTAATACCTACATTCCGCACTTTTTTTGCAACTTTATATAGTACATGATTAAGTTATAGGTGCGATCGCATCTG
>CAYPDC010000184.1:0-5585 GCA_964409355.1 uncultured Cyanobacterium sp. | reverse complement strand
TTTTGGGGGGTTAGGGGGGATCATGCAGGTATATTTATTATTAGAAATCACCTAATTGTTCAACGATCTACTAAATAACGATAAAACCAATGGCTTTCGCCCTTCTGGCGAATTTTTAACACTTCTTGACGTAAATAATATTTCTCCCTCTCTGATAATCCTCCATTGAGAATATGCACACTTTGCCACACTAAAACCGATGTAGCAAAACCAAAACAAAAAGCAATCGCCAAAGAAGCGAGGGGGGTAAATTCAATACCTACTCTAATGGTTGCCCAAGTGCATCTTTCTTGACAGAGGAAAATTGTTTCTCGAAATTGCCATAATGCCCATGGAAGTATTAATATCCATGAGGTTATCACCACAATCCATCTACCATAAATTTTTAGTTGATATAGTTTTTCTATATCTTTTTCTGTCTCTGTTTGTCTGTCATCTTTGCTCAGATTCATCACAATAATTACCGTCAAAAGTTGGGGAAAGTTATTTTTTCTTGAGTCCTAACATTCTTTGTGATTCCTTACCAACTGCGATCGCATCTTGTTTTTCTTCATCAATGGCAATAACCGAAGGCTCATTTAAAACAATATCTTTCTCTGGCATATAAATCAAGATCTTATCGTGCCTAAATCGATACCCATATCTTAGGATTCAAGTGAAAAGGCTCTCTTATAACTGCTTGTGCAAAATCCACTGTAAAAAACGATTCCATGCCCACCATTGATCTTGATCATTACATATATACTGACAATTTTTGTTACTGAGATAACCGACATGACCGCCATATTTAGTTAAAATCAAGTCAATATCAGGATTATTTTCGCTTACTTGTGTTAATTCATCGACAAGGCAAGGGGCAAACATGGGATCATCTTTGGCGTATAAAATTAAACTCGGTTTTGTGATGTGAGGCATAATTCTCAAAGGGCTACTAAGTCGATAATATTCCTCAACCGTATCGATACCCAGTCGAGGGATGACTAAATATTGATCAAATTCTTTGATACTGTTAATTTTTTCTATGTCTTCACGGTTAAAATGATGGGGATGGGCTTGATAGATTGTTTCGGCTAATTGTCGCAAATTTTTGGTAATGGCTTTTTCTAAATAACGCCCTAAAAAATGATTTTCTAAGTAATTGGTGTTTTTCCAACCGTCTAAACTAGGGCAAATGGCACATCCTCCGCCAATGTCTTCTGCTGATAGTTGCAAAGAGTTTTGATATTGATGGAGGTTGGAGGCTTGGTATAATCCCCATAACACCAATTTCCCCCCTAAAGAATAGCCTGTAAACCAGTATTGAGGAGGGCAACCTAATGCTTTGCTTTGAGAGGCTATCTGGAGAAAATCCTCCCCTTCGTATAAGCCGTCAGAGGTTAATGTCGGAGATAATAAAGCTGTTTTTCCGTGCGATCGCCAATCAAATAGTATAACTGCATAATTCTGAGCGTAAGCCTTTGCCGCTAATATATGTAATAACCATTGATTGTCTAAATCTCCTGTGATACCATAAGTAGCAATAATTGTTCCACAGGCGCGATCGGGGATTGCGACTAAACCATAAATCGGCACGTCATTCGCACCCTTGAAAATATGCTCTCGATAATCAGGAGGCTTAAAGGTAATGGTTTCTTGCCAGTTTTTATAGGCAAACAGAGACATATACAGGGTTTGGATTAAACCGCTACGAAAAAGAAAATTAGGTTCGTAATGCCACATTTTTGTTAAAAAGATTAATCGATACTGATTTTTTAACTTTACTCTTATTGACTAAATTTTTGTAATAACCAAGCCCCTACTTTACCATGATTCATTTGACGAGTCATTTTTAATGCTTCTTCTAAAATAGATATTTTTAAATTAGGTAAAACTTGGGATTCTCTGATACGATAGCTACCATTATTTTTCATTTTAAAGGCAATTATTTCCCCTTTTTTCACATCCACAATCCAATATTCTTTCACTCCTAATTCTTCATATAATAAACGTTTTTCCCCTCGATCGTCCCCTAGAGAAGTATTAGCGATTTCTACCACTAAAGTTGGCGGAGGAAACTCATCTAAATCAATAATACTTGTTCCGTAGGGAATAGCATCAACGGTTTCTGCTAAATAATAAGATAAATCTGGTTGTGCTTCTTGATAATCTATTTTGCGATAACTACAATTATCTTTGGCATTGCAGTTGATTTCTTTCAAAAATACATAGAGATTAATGGCACTGTTAATGATAGAGTGATCACTAGCATGATCATTTCCTAATGGAGACATTTCTAATCTTAATTTGTCTTGATAATAATAAAATTTTGCTTTTTGATATTCGGGATTTTCTGTTGCTTGGATAAAATCTTCCCAAGGGGCATCAATCCATGTATCGGTAATAATTTTTTCTTGTAATAAAACCATCTTATTTTCTTTTATTCCCTTATTGAATATAACTAATCACCAAATTTTTGTAACAACCAAGCCCCTACTTTACCATGATTAGTTTGACGAGTCATTTTTAACGCTTCTTCTAAAATGGATATTTGTAAATTAGGTAAAACTTGGGATTCTCTAATACGATAGCTACCATTATTTTCCATTTTAAAAGCAATTATTTCTCCTTTTTTTACATCAACAATCCAATATTCTTTGACTCCTAATTCTTCATATAATAAACGTTTTTCCCCTCGATCGTCCCCTAGAGAAGTATTAGCGATTTCTACCACTAAAGTTGGCGGAGGAAACTGCTCTAAATCAATAATACTTGTTCCGTAGGGAATGGCATCAACGGTTTCTGCTAAATAATAGGATAAATCTGGTTGTGCTTCTTGATAACCTATTTTGCGATAACTACAGTTATCATTGGCATTCAAGTTAATTCCTTTTAAGAATACATAGAGATTAATGGCACTGTTGATGATAGAGTGATCTCTTGAATGATCATTTCCTAATGGTGACATTTCGATTCTTAATTTGTCTTGATAATAATAAAATTTTGCTTTTTGATATTTCGGGTTTTCCGTTGCTTGGATAAATTCTTCCCAAGGGGCATCAATCCATGTATCGCCAATAATTTTTTCTTGTAATAAAACCATATTATTTTATTTCTTTCTTATGCTTATTTCATAGTTACTAATTTTAACTAATCACTAAATTTGTTTAACAACCAAGAAAATACTTTGCCGTGATTAGTTTGACGAGTCATTTTTAACGCTTCTTCTAAAATGGATATTTGTAAATTAGGTAAAACTTGGGATTCTCTAATACGATAGCTACCATTATTTTCCATTTTAAAAGCAATTATTTCTCCTTTTTTTACATCAACAATCCAATATTCTTTGACTCCTAATTCTTCATATAATAAACGTTTTTCCCCTCGATCGTCCCCTAGAGAAGTATTGGCTATTTCTACCACTAAAGTTGGCGGAGGAAACTGATCTAAATTAATAATTCCTGTACCATAAGGAATAGCATTAATTGTTTCTCCTAAATAATAGGATAAATCTGGTTGAGCTTCCTGATAACCTGTTTTACGATAGCTACAGTTATCTTTTGCATTAAAGTCAATATTTCTTAAACCTATATAGAGATTAATTGCTGTATGAATAATAGAGTGATCACTAGCATGATCATTTCCTAATGGTGACATTTCGATTCTTAATTTGTCTTGATAATAATAAAATTTTGCTTTTTGATATTCAGGATTTTCCGTTGCTTGGATAAATTCTTCCCAAGAAGCATAAATCCATGTATCGCTAATAATTTTTTCTTGTAATAAATTCATATTAAGCCAGTTTGCATTTAAGTCTGATGTTTAGGGTAGGGAAGAGGAAATAGGTAAGGGCTTGAGCGAGTAGGGGCATAATATATTATGCCCCTACGAATCAAAGAAAAATAGATTAGGTAGTATTATTCCTCTAACAGAAAAATTATTGATTCGATCGCATCTGGGCTGTTTTTAAATTTAATTGTAATGGTTGTTGATTACGAATAACGGAAAAACGGAGACTTTGATTAATACTGGTATTTTCTACCAATCTTTGTAACTGATTAGCGTCTTTAATGGGTTGATTATCAACTTTAATAATGACATCACCTCGACGCATCCCCCCTGCTTCGGCGGGAGTATTGGGTAAAACACTCATCACTAACACCCCTTCCACTTCAGGAATCATAAAAGTAGTATTAGGATCTTGATTATTTTTTCTCGCTAATTCAGGGGTAATATTCACCATCTGAATACCCACATAAGGATGAGGCACTTCTTTCCCTGCGGTTAAAGTCGTCTGTAACTGTTTCGCTTTGTTAATAGGAATAGCAAAACCAATACCAGTGGCATCGGCACGAATGGCAGTATTAATGCCAATTACCTCCCCTTGAGCATTCAAAAGTGGCCCTCCCGAATTACCGGGGTTAATAGCGGCATCAGTTTGTAAGAAATCAATTCTTTTATCTAATATTCCTACTTGAGAAGAAGGACGATTTAAAGTGCTGATAATGCCCAATGTCACAGTATTATCTAAACCAATGGGATTACCAACTGCGATCGCCCAATCCCCCACTTTCACCTGATCGGAATTACCCAAAGAAGCCACTGGCAAACTACTTCCTTGAGGATTAATCTTCACTACCGCTAAATCAGTAACTTCATCACTACCCCTCACTTCTCCCTGAAATCTTCTACCATCTTTGAGAGTAACCGTCACCTTATCCGCACCACTGACTACATGGGCATTAGTTAAAATTACCCCATTGTTATCAATAATAAAGCCCGATCCCAAACCTGTCAGCACTCTTTCTCTAGGCATAACATTGCGAAATTGATCCCCGAAAAATTGACGGAAAAAGGGATCATCAAAAAAAGGATCATAAGATCTTGTCACCGTTTTTTCAGTGTCAATACGCACCACCGAAGCCCCTGTTTTCTCCACCGCACGGGCGACGAAGCTATCCTCAGTAATGTTTATGGGGACTTGTGCTACCATCCCATCATTAACCAAAGTTTGCGCACTTAAATGACTCATGCCCGAAAAAGCAAGGGCAATTCCCACAATAATCGCTGTGAAATGGGAGAAAAGTTGAGTGATAGATTTAGAAATTCTCATAAACTTCAACAAGATGTAAAGATTTTATATTTTTCTGATTAATGGACGCAAAGAAATAAGATAATAGTTTCTCTGTTAATCCTTATTTTAAGTCTTTGTTTTAACACAATGGAGCAAAGAATTCCCCCTCTTGTTAAGCAGGACGTTTTCATTCTCGAAAATTTCAATTTCTAAAACTAAGAGATAGTGGGAGATACAGAAGTTTTTAACTATTAATTAATCAATTATTTAGAAAAAATCTCCCCTTCCCCCTTTCTCCCTTTCCTCCCTTACTGAAGGACTGCTGCCCCAAAAGTGGCATTAAATTTACGACACCAAATGCCAACAGAGATGAAGGATAACTACTAAATCAGGTCCCATTTCAAATGTTTTAAAGTCCGAATCTAGTTCAATAAATATTTGTCCTTTTTCACTCACAAGACGAACATTTCCTTGAGTGTCATGTTCTGTTATATAAAACTTATCTACAGTTACTCACTATAGCGTTTACTTTCTG
>CAYPDC010000183.1:0-5670 GCA_964409355.1 uncultured Cyanobacterium sp. | reverse complement strand
TTTTTGTCACTTTGTATATGGCTGTATATTTTTACAAAAATGGGATGCTCCCAAAAAATATCTTTTTTTCAAGTAACTTTTATGGTATAATTATTAATTTATCTCCTACCACCGCATTTCTGGCTAATACTTTTCCCTCTATATTTTCTAGTTTGAATTTATATAAATCTAGGGATTTTACCTGCTTAAAAATATCATTGGCAAAATTATTTTGTTGGTTAGTATTAAGATTATACCATTTTTCGCTCAGAGTAATCACAATAATATTATCAGAAAAATTAGCCTTGACTTTAATAATTAAATTTTCACTATATTTTTTAGTAATATTATTGATTTGATTTTCAACGTTTTTAATGATATATTTTTCAGGGTTTAATTCTAATAAAGAAAATTCTTTCTCCTCCTTATTAGTCTCCTTTTGATTATTAATATTCTCTTTTTCTTCTCTTGTATCAATTGCTTTATTGACATTTTCAGATAAAGTTAAATCAGTAGAATTGTCTCCTTCATCCTGATTATTTGCCTGTGAATTTGTTAAATTATCAGATAATAAAATATCCTCCTCTAAATTGATATTAGTCTCATTTTGTTTGTTTTCTCTCTTGTCATTTTCTAATTCTGGGGAAGGAGTTTCCTCTTGAAAAATATTTTCGCCTATAGGATAGGGTTTTTCCTCTAGTAATGAAGTTTCCCCTTGATCTTTATTTTCTTGTACATTATCCTCTAAAAAAATATTATCTCCTCTATTTATCTCTTGGGATTTTTCATCGACAATTTCTTGATTAGCGGCAATGGAGGTATTCTTGATGGGGAAAAAAGAATTATTGACTAAGGTAAGAAAATTAAAAGAAATACTTATAACTAAAACAATGATTAACCATAAATTTTGCTTAGTATTGAAAAATGAAAAGGTTTTTTTTGTCGTTACCTTTACTTTTTTCGTTTCTAATTTTTCTGATTTGTCAACGGTTTGACGAGGCTTAATTCTTGGGTTTATATCTTGATTTGTTTCTATCTTTGTGTTAAAGTCCTCATCAACTTTTTTTAATTGAAGATAATCAACTAAGGCATTACTGGACTTGACTAAATCTTCCACTACTGTTAGATTGGGTAAATCGTCAGGAGAATTTCGGTTAAGAATGTCCATCGCCTTTTGTAATTGAATCATCGTTCTTTTTAAAGATTTTTTCAACTCAATTACCGAGTAGATGTTAGCATCGGGATTATTAGTCATTGTCGTTTAGTAACAGGAATAATTGTAGTAGTCTGAATAAATGGGATTACTCTGGAAAAATGTTGAGAATCGTCATCATAGTTTTTATTACTTTTAATTTTATCATCACTGGTTGTGCCGTTAATCCTCCCCCCTTAGAATTTGCACCGAATGCTACTATCATCGAAGGTGCGATCGCACTTCAACTAGAAAAAAGTTATCAACACTTAAGTAAACACTTGGAGTCACAAAAACCATCATTAAAAATAGAGAAGATTAATGTCAGAAATATTCAAGCTACTAACAAATTTAATTTGCCTACCTATCACTTAACAGGGGATTATATATTAATTGTCAAAAATGCAGGGGGTAAAAAGCAAAAAATCAAAAACACTTTTAGCCTAGATTTGCAAAGACAAAATGCCGGAAAAACATGGCGTTTACTCTTACCAGATAAAAATTCTAAATCTGGTAAATATGTTACTTATTTAGTTAGGACTCCATCAAGATGAAATTCTGTTTCTTTGATAACAGGGGCATCATATTTATTTAGATGCTTGTGCAGTGATTGCACTGGTTAAAGATGAAGTAGGGGCAAGTATTGTTGAGCAATATCTTTTGAATTCTTACAATCAATGTATGATTTGGTTTATTGGTTACTAAGGAATTGAGAGGAGGTGCGATCGCTTTTATATGTCAACATAGAAGAAGGAACTCTGGTCTTTTTTGCTTTTTTTTGACGATATAGTTTAATATACTTAATAGAATTAGGGTCTTTTCATTTTAGACAAGGAGTTTGATTGTGTCCAGTCACAGAGTATTAGTTATTGACGATAGTATGGTCATTAGAAGAACCGTCAAAGATATGTTACCAGACGGTAAATTTGAAGTCGTTGAAGCCAAAGATGGCGCTCAAGGACTAGAATTAATCCATACTTGTAACCCTAACCTAATTATGTTAGATTTCTTTTTACCGAAAAAGAGTGGTTATGAAGTATTTCAAGAAATACAAAACGATCCTCGTCTTAAAGCCATTCCCCTTCTGCTAATGTCTGGACGGAAAGACGAAGTAACAGATAAAATACCTGAGCCCTTTGAATTTTTCTCGTTTCTAGAAAAACCCTTTGATCAAAAACAACTGATTCAAGGTATTCGGGATTCGATGGAGAAATCCAGGAAACTTGCCCATTCACAACCTGCTGTGTCAGCTACCGCTAAAACCACCATGAGTAGTGCTGGAGATAGTGTTGAGTTACAAAAATTACAGGCACGGGTTCAGCATTTAGAAGGGGAAGTGGAGCAACTGAAAAAACAACAGAATCAATTGCTTTCTTTTATTAAGAAAAAATTACAGTAAATGATGATCAAAAGTCAATTTTTTTTCCTCAGTAAGGTTATAGTTTTATCGACCATTATTTCTCTGATCATTAAATACGGTTTAGATAACTGGATTTTAGAAATAAATCGAACATTTTTAGCCCTTTTTATTATTTCTTCCCCTGTTATTGCCCTAGCCATTATTTTATTGTTTAAACATCAGCAAGAATTAAATAAATCATAGATTTACGGATTAATTAATCATGGATTTTGCCAAGTGGATCAGTTTTTCCAGTGTGATTATTCTTATCTATATCCTTTGGCAGATTAGGAAAATACTACTCTTAGTTTTTACGGCGGTTGTTTTTGCTATTACTCTTAATTTGTTAGTTGAAAAACTTTGTAAATTAGGACTAAAAAGAGCTTATGGAGTCCTTCTTGCCACTATTACTCTTTTAGTTTCGATCGCACTCTTTCTGGTCATAATAGTACCCTCATTAGGATTCCAATTCCAAGAATTATTAACTCTTTTACCGCAGGGGATTGATAAAATAATATTTCAAATCGAGGAAATGAGAAATAATTTATCTCCTGAAATAAGCAAATCTTTTCCTGCTTTAGAAGATTTATTGCCACAAATTCAACCAATAATTAATGATCTTTTAACTAAAGGATTTAGCTTTATTTCTGGTTTTTTAGGAGCATTGTTAACCAGTCTTTTACTAATAGCTTTAACTCTCATGTTTTTAGTTGAACCTGCACCCTATAAACAAGGTTTTATTCGTTTATTTCCCTTCTTTTATCGTCAAAGAATTACAGATATTCTTAATCGCACCGAAAAGGATTTAGAAGAATGGTTAGCAGATACTTTTATTAAAATTATTGCCGTTGCAGTTTTATCTTTTATTACTCTTTTTATTTTCGGGATTCCTTTAATTGCTGTTCAAGCATTATTAGCGGGAATTCTCGCTTTTACTCCCTACATTGGCCCGATTATTAGTGTCTCATTTCCAGTGGCGATCGCCTTTATTTATTCTCCATGGAAACCTTGGGTAATTTTAATCATGTATATTCTAATTTTCTATTGTGTGGACAAAATTATCATACCTAAATTACGTCCTCATCGAGTAAATTTAATCCCGGCAAATATTATTATTGCCGAAGTTTTTTTTGCTAGTTTTTTGGGATTGTTAGGACTGTTTTTAGTTGTGCCATTAACGATCATTAGTCAAACTTTAATTGAGGAAATTTTAATCAAAGACATTTTTGATCACTGGCAAAGAAAGAATTAACAAACTTATGACAATTTGCTATTAAACTTTTCACAAGACAAAAGTTGAGTTTTTATCCATGAATTGATTCTACGGGGGGAAGCCCAAAAATTCTGTCGGTAAATTTGACATACCAAGCCGCCGATTGTACTTGGATGATATAACCCATAGCGATAATTAAGGCGATTTCTGAGCCTTTTTCTGAGCCGAATACAGTAATAGCAATAGCTAGGGCAATGGAAAGGTTACGCATCACTGTTCCATATACAAGGGCGATCGCATCTTCTCGATTAAAGAAAAATTTACCAATAAGGGTACTTAAAAGGAAATTACCACCGTAAATAATTAATAAAGGAATGAAGAAGGATAACACTGTTAAAGGATTACCGAGAATGGTTTTTGCTTTTAATGCCATGGCCACAAAAACAATGCCTAATACTCCCACAGTGGAAAAGACGGGGAATTTTTGCTTAAGGTTTTTATTATATTTACTTTCTCCGACAGTAGCGATGAGAATTTTTTTAGTGACAAATCCCAATAACATCGGTAGAAAAACAATAAAAACGATTTGCTGAAAAACATCTTTTAAGGGGATTTCGACTACTGTACCCATTAAAAATTTAGCATAAAGGGGAGTTGCTAATGAACCGGCAATTAAGCCAATCACCGTCATTTTTATTGCCGCATTGAGATTTCCTTTGGCAAAACCCGTCCAAGAAATCGTCATACCACTCGTAGGAAGTAAAGAAGTTAGTAAGAGTCCTAATAATATTAAAGGGCTGTCATGGAAAAATAGTTTACCAATGCCAAAAGCAAAAAAAGGTACGATCGCAAAATTGATAAGTTGAGTAACAAGTTGTAATTTCAAGTCTCCCCCTGCGAAAACTTGAGCAATTTGTAAGTTAATCATCATGGGATAAACCATTAAAAATGTCAGAGGTACGATTGTTACTTTAAGAAAACTAGCGTCGATGAAACCACCAAAAATAATCCCTGCGATCATAAACCCCGGTACTGACCATATCAGATTTTCTTTAAAAGTAGATAATATTTTCCACATAACCTTAATTTTCCCTTCATTAGTAAATTTAATTAATCTAGTAGAAATCGGGCTAGAAGCCCGAAATACGGTGCAAAATCATAATTTTTATCAGAAGTCTATTTATTTCCTTTGACAACGGGAAATCCTAATTTTTGCCATGCCATCATTCCCCCCTCTATGTTGTAAACTTCCCTAAACCCTTTTTTCATGAGGGCTTCGGCGGCGATCGGACTTCGGTGAGCTGTTAAACAAATAAGTGCGATCGGTTCATGGTAAGATAAATCCTTAAACCATTGGGGTGTAACCCAAGAGCGTAACCAAGAATTACTACTCATTAAAATTCGTGGCAAACTGAGATTAATGGCATCAGGAGAGCGAAACATTTTATATTCAAAGCCAGTGCGAACATCGATTAAAAGAGGTTTATCGGTTAATTGAATAAAATCTTGTGGTGAAAGGTTAATCATGTTTATTTTTTGTTGAGAATCGCTTAAATTGATAATTGATACTTAAAAATCAGGGAGTATCAAAAAGTTGAGTTAAATTTATTTAACGGTCACTATTAGCAATGAAATTCATTTCATTGTGAGATAATGATTGCAACTTATAAACTGCTTTGCCATAAATTTGCCAGATAACAGTTTCGACTCATAAACCGCTTTGCAATAAATTGACAAAGCTAATAGATAACGTTCAATAAATTGAACTCTTAGGCGGTTTCTGTGAAAGAATTTACCAATTTTCTTTATAATTCCCCCCTTATTAAGGGGGGCTAGGGGGGATCTAGCAGGTATATTTATTATTAGAAATCACCTTAGCTCTTTTCT
>CAYPDC010000182.1:0-5784 GCA_964409355.1 uncultured Cyanobacterium sp. | reverse complement strand
CAAGAATAATCGTATTTTTTGCACAATGGCTTTAAATTAATTCTTTTTCCTTAATCTTGGGCTTTATTCTTACATGACACTCCCAAACCTAAAACCTGATACCTGATACCTGACACCTACTAATTGTTAATTGAAATAATGGATTTGTGAATAACAATAGTTTACCACCACAGAAAATATCACCTGTTAACGAATTTTTTTGGGCATTAATTGGTTTAATGCTGACAATTTTTGGTACTTTTGTGGAAGTATTCTTTGTTTTACCTACCAATACCACTAATTTAGAAAACGTGGAAACCGCTTCTTTAGGAATCACTTATCAATTAGCAGGGGTGTTTTTAACGGGAATGTTAGGGGGGAAAAATGCTGCAGCTTATGCGCAAATTGCTTATGTAATTATGGGTTTATTTAAGTTACCCGTATTCTATCAAGGAGGTAGTTTCGATTATATTCAATATCCCAGTTTTGGTTATATCTTAGGTTTTATACCCGGTGCGTGGTTGTGCGGTTTTCTGATTTTACCAGGTAAGCGGCGCATTGAGTTATTTGCCATTAGTGCGTTTCTGGGTTTATTGGTAATTCATTTATGCGGTATTCTCTATTTGATTTTATATATCTATATCACTCCTTTTCTAGGCAACGAGTTAACCTCTACCTATTTCTGGGATGCCATTAATTTATATACTATTACTCCTTTTCCTTCTCAATTAGCTTTAATTTGTGCTGTTTCGGTGATAGCGTTTATAATTCGTCTAATTTTACTTTATTAGACTTCTCCAAAAATCACAATTTTTGAAGGGTATTTCGGGCTAAAAGCCCAAATTTACCTAAGTTCGGGGTGAGGAGTTAAACTTGATAAAAATTCTCACAACTCAAATAGGAGCGCTATATATTGGTTAATTTCCTATTTTTATTTCCTGATAAGGAGATTCAGGTACGTTATCATCCAACGCCGCAGGATTATCAGGAACTTCTCTTATTTTTATATCCGAAGGCTCTTTTATTTCTAATCCTGTTTCTAATTCTCTCTCTTTCGCCTCTGTTTCTACCTCAAAATCTTCTTTTTCATCTATTTGACTGTCTTTATCATCTTCGTTTTGGGCTTGGGTTTCTTGCTGTTGTCTGATATTTTCTCTTTGTAACTCTCTAATTTGCTGTTCCATTACTTCGTTACCCTGACGGAAAAAGCGATCGGAGTCTTCTCCTCTAATTTGTGCAAAACTTGGGTTACTAATGCCTTCAAATCCTAATGTTAAAATATTTAAAAGAAAGAATAACCGTAATAGATGCGATCGTTTGTACATTATTTTCCCCTCAACTGTTGTTATCCCTATTATACTTTACTTTCATTAACTAATATTGCCAACTCATTCACACATTAAGTTTTAATATCTGGCATCTGTTCAGAGATTCAAAAGACATCGATGTCAAAACTGCTAAAATTCTTTAGTATGTGTATATATTAGCCATTAGTCTTAGACTCAGGTTAAACTTATACTTATATATTTATTATTATTCTATAATTTTTTATTAACACTAAATTGAACTTTATCTTATTTATTTTTTATATTATTAGTATTATTTATGAGTCAAACTCAGGCAACTGTCTCGGCACAATGGCTCAAAGATAATCTCACCCAACCAGATGTCAAAATTATTGATTGTCGTTTTCGTCTGGCAGACAGCCACTGGGGTTATCAACAATATCAACAAAGCCATATAGAAAATGCTTATTATTTAGATTTAAACACACATCTTTCTGACACAATTCAACCCCATGGTGGTCGTCACCCTTTACCTAACATAGATAGTCTAGTTTCAAAATTAGAGGAAATTGGTATTATCAAAGGAAAAACAATGGTAGTTGTCTATGATGACTTCTATTTCGCTTTTTCTGCCCGTTTATGGTGGTTAATGCGGTATTTAGGACACGATCGCATCTTTATTCTCGATGGAGGATGGCAAGAATGGGAAAAGTTAGGTTATCCCGTCAGTAATCAGATTCCTAACGGTGTTAAGGGGTTGTTTTCTCCTGAAATTCATCATGATTGGGTTGTAGATAAGGATTATGTTAAATCTCGGCAAAATTCGGCTTCGACAGTGATTGTGGATGCGCGATCGCCCCATCGCTATCGTGGAGAAAACGAACCAATCGATCCGGTTGCTGGTAGTATTACGAATGCTAAAAATCTTTTTTGGCGAGAAATACTGACAGAAAATAGCTATCTGAAATCTCCTGAAGAATTAATATCACTATGGAATTCTTATCTCCAATATCCTGAAATAATTATCTATTGTGGTTCAGGGGTAACTGCTTGTGTGAATCTTTTGGCATTATATAGAATTAACTGTAATCAGGGTAAATTATATGTCGGAGGTTGGAGTGATTGGTGTTCCTATCCTGAACATTTTTCCCAAGGATTTTTAGGAAGCTAAATTATTTTAAAATAAAGATTAATTTCTATATTTGAAAGTTTTTATTACTATTTTAACCATTTTTATTATTTTTCGATAAACTATGACGGGATTTGTTCTGTTTAGTTAGATAAAAAAGTATATTTTATTACTAATAGTTGTGGCGTTTTTGCCATAGAAAATTAAATATTTTTTACTGAATTAAAGATTGCTAATCTTTCTTTTAACTAGGATATGATAGCGGTTAAACTATACTGTAATAATATTTATCACGATATTTTATTTATTTTTATATTATTAAAATAGATGTTATTTATATGCACAACTTTGACATAAATAATGGTAATTTAAACTTAGAAAGAAAGTATATAGAAAATCACCTTGATTTTGGACAAAAATCTAACTTAGAGGATGATAAATTACCAGAAAATCAACATCCGAAACCTCAGTTAATTCCTCGCCCTGAATATAATCCCAATTATCAAGTAAATTCAACTAATATTATTACTAATAGCACTGAAATTAATCATAATTATTATGAAAATCATCCTCCCCATAATCAGATAAATCCCCATCGATTACGAGACAGAATTTCTATTTTTGTTGATGGGAATAATATGTTTTATGCCCAACAGAAAAACGGTTGGTTTTTTGATCCTCGCAAGGTAATTGATTATTTTTCTGATGAGTCTGGTTTTATGCTCATTAACGCTTTCTGGTACACTGGGTTAAAAGATTCTCAGGATCAAAGGGGTTTTAGAGATGCTTTAATCAGTTTGGGTTACACTGTGCGGACTAAAATTCTTAAAGAATATTACGATGATAGTTCAGGTCGTTTTTCTCAAAAAGCCAATTTAGATATTGAAATTGTGGTCGATATGTTCAATACTGTAGATCAGTATGATCGAGTGGTTTTATTTAGTGGGGATGGTGATTTTGAAAGGGCGATCGAGCTTTTACGCTCCAAAAATACCCACATTACAGTAGTTTCCACTGACGGTATGATTGCTCGTGAGTTGCGCAATGCCACAGACAGATATATCGATCTCAATGAAATCCGAGGTTGTATCGAGAAGAAAGACTATTAGGAATTGAGTTCGGAGTTCGGAGTTAAGATAAAAATTGATACATACTCGCTTATGAAACATCATTCTTCCCCCAAAGACTTACCTCTGATTGGTTGGAGAGAATATCTATCATTACCCACATTAGGAGTGGAAAAAATTAAAGCTAAGATTGATACGGGTGCAAGAACATCCGCACTACACGCTTATCATATTCATCCCATTCAAGAGGGCGATCGCACCTTAATTAAATTTCAGGTACATCCTATTCAAAGAGAAACTCATACAACAGTTAGTTGTATTGCACCTTTACTAGAATATCGGAAAGTTACAAGCTCAGGAGGTCATGCTACTATTAGACCAGTGATCTTGACGAGGGTTAAATTAGGAGATTATCATTGGGATATAGAGTTAACCCTTACTAATCGAGACGTGATGGGTTTTCGGATGTTATTGGGCAGAGAAGCAATTCGGAAACGCTTTTTAGTGGATACGGGAAATTCCTTTTTTTATCCAATTAGGAATTAAAAATCAAGAGCTGCGATCGTATTTTAAGATGATAGAACCTATTTGGTATTTTTTTAGTTAAATGTTACAAGTAAAACAAGTTTGTCAACAATTAAATATTAATGCTCAAACTATCTACTACTATGAACGTATCGGCTTAATTTCTCCTCAACGCACCGAATCAGGTTATCGTCTTTTCTCCCCCGAAGATATAGAGGCGTTATATTTTATTCTCCAAGTTAAATCATTGGGGTTAACCCTAGAAGAAATTAGAGAATTATTAAATTTGAAAAAGGATCGATCGCTTTCCTGTCAAGCAGTATATAATCAGCTAAAAGAGAAAATAGGGGAAATTGAGGCAAAAATCAATCAGTTACAGAGATTAAAAACCGAATTAATCCCTTTATTAAAACAATGCGAAGCTAATCTTCATAATCCCAATCCTGAGCATCAATGTCAAGTGTTGAACGTCAAGAATTATGAATAAACCTCAACCTTTAACCATAACCAGACGAGATAACCTCCTCCAATTTCCGCTAATCCAGTAATCAAAAAAAATAACAACGATTTAACTATATTCATTTCTGCCCAAAAAATTTTATTGATCTCTTAACTTTATACTCAAGTATATTGTTAGATATTTTTATTGGTTTAACTACTTTTGGAATTATTGGTGTGAGTTATTCAATTAACATCATCTTAGCTTAAGGTGATTGCATTGCAAAATATGAATATTTTGTATCTATATACAAAAAACAGTGCTAGTTTTAAAGTAGAAACTATTTCTGGTGATGTTTATGTCTGAGTCCAAATCTTTTTTCAAATCCACCAGCTACGATTTTGAAAAAGAAGTATTAACTCGTTTTCGTTTTTTGGTAGAAATATTACCTGTTGAATGTGAAATTTCTAGGGAAACTTGGGGCGTGAATACCGCCCTTTGTCTTAATTTTCAGTATTGCCCTTATTATTTGGAAATTGTTAAAGAAAACACTCCCATCTTACTTCAGATGATGAAAAGATTGGGTTTAGCAAAATCAATTATTTTTCGAGAAGGTAATCAATTAAAGGCTTGGCGCAACTTAAGTTAATGAATACTCAATAGTCAAAATTAAAACTAAGGACTTAAGAAAAAATAAGATTATTCTACAGTAGTTATGATAAATTGGTACAAAATAATTAAGATAAACTTTGATAGCTATGGTTTTAATTATTTAAAAAATGCAATTGTTATAAATTAATAGTTTTAATTTGTCCTAAAACCCTCCATCTGCCACCTTTTTCAAGAAACAATGTAATATACATACCGTAAAAAGTGTTGCCAAATCGTTGATTTTATACAGTCATGACTATCAACAAAAAAAATATCTTAATCAGTTGGTTTATATTTTTTGGGATTAATTTTATTAGTCTTCCTAGCCAATCTCAAGAAGTTCTCAATAAGGAGCAAAATAACTTGATTGATTCTGAAAAAACCCTGAGAGTGGTGACTAATCATTTTCCCCCATTAGTCATTATTGATGAAGAAGAATATACTGGTTTTAGTATTGATTTTTGGGATGCGATCGCCTCTGAGTTGGGGATTAACTATACGATTGAAAATACTACTTTTGTCCAGATAATTCATGTTTAGGAGGGCTTATGAAGGTTAATGGTTTCGGTCAGGCTCGTATTCTTTCCCCATAAGAAATTACTGCTATCTTTGATGAGTTATCTCTGCGTGATCGCACCGTCTTTGCTTTTTGTCTTTACCAAAAATCTGTGGGTCTAAAGCCCCGCCCTTTAGGGCGTTAGGGGCGAA
>CAYPDC010000181.1:0-5909 GCA_964409355.1 uncultured Cyanobacterium sp. | reverse complement strand
CATCCTCTAATCCGCTACGCACTTGTTTAGGGACTTCTTTTGCCATTTAAGTTAATTCAATTTGAGAATCATCCCCAATCATAAAACTTAGGGCTTTAGGACGTTTTGGCACAAAATGAATCTTCGCCCTTTGCCCAATTACGCTATCAACGATTCTTTGCTCAATACCCGTAACTTCCGCCGATTTTAAGATAACACTATGTTCAAGATCGATTTCTTTTAAGTGAACATCATCGCCAATACTAGAATAAGGACCAATGAAACAATTTTCTAAGTGACAATTATTTCCAATAATTACCGGACCTCGAATAGTGGAATTGATAATTGTGGTATTTTCCCCGATTTTTACCCTTCCAATGATCTGACTGTTATCAACGATTTCATACTTATGATCAGCAGTGAGAGTCGTATCTAAAATAATGCGATTAGCTTCGAGTAAATCGTCTTTTTTCCCAGTATCTAACCACCAGTTTTTTAATTCTCTAGCAGAAACAGGTTTTTTTCTTTCAATTAAACACTGAATCGCATCGGTAATTTCTAATTCCCCCCTAGGAGAAGGTTTTAAGTCTTTAATTACTTCATGAATTGCGGGAGAGAAAAAATAAATTCCCACTAAAGCCAAATTTGATGGCGGATTTTTTGGCTTTTCAACTAATTCTAATACTTCTCCTTTTTCATTAATTTTAGCTACGCCAAAAGCTGTGGGATTCGAGACTTTTCTGAGGAGTATTAAAGCGTCTAAATCTTCTTGCTGAAAATCTTGTAAATATTGATCTAATTCATCTGCAATCAAGTTATCTCCTAAATACATAACAAAAGGAGAATCCCCTAGAAAAGGTTGAGCTATTTTCACCGCATGGGCTAAACCATCGGGGCTATCTTGAAGAATATAAGTGATTTTTGCCCCAAATTGACTACCATCTCCCGTTTTTTTCTCTATTTCTCCTCCTGTTTCAGGACTAATGATAATCCCTATATCAGTAATACCTACTCTCACTAGGGCTTCGATACCATACCAGAGAATTGGTTTATTTGCTACTGGTACAAGTTGTTTTGCTCCTGTATAAGTTAGAGGTCTTAAACGAGTACCTTTTCCACCAGATAGGATTAATGCTTTCATAATAACATTGATAACGGGTTGTCAAGAATTTAATTTTAACTCTTAATGGGATGAATATTGAGAAAAAACGTTTAAGAAAAAAATATTTACAACAAAGAATTGCCCTTTCTTTTCCACAATGGCAAGATCAAAGTAAACGAATTTGTCAGCATTTATTGGATAGTTTATTTTTTGCTCAAAGTAGGGTTGTTCTTAGTTATTTAAGTTTTAAACAAGAACCTGATTTAAGTATTTTACATGAAAATAAACAATTTATTTGGGGTGTACCCCGTTGTCAGGGCAATGATTTAATTTGGCATCAATATTCCTCTAATACTGATTTAGAAATGGGTAAATACGGTATTCTTGAACCTTCTATTCATTCCCCTCTGATTAATCTTGATCTGGTGGATTTGATTTTAGTTCCTTCTGTGGGGTGCGATCGCCTCTGTTATCGATTAGGATATGGGGGGGGCTATTACGATCGCCTCTTTGCCCAACCAATGTGGCAAAATATAATTAAGATTGGCATTGTGTTCGAGTTTGCTTATGTGGATGAATTAATGAGAGAATCATGGGATCAACCTTTAGACTATATTTGCACAGAAACAGGAATCAAACCGCCGATGAAGGAACAAAAATAGAGATTACCACAGTCAAGAGTAATAGTTTGTTACATTAACCATAGCCTTCTAAACTAAAATAACTGAAAATATATTAAATCATGACTAATCTATTCAAAATCAATAAAAAAAGTCTTATTGCTACTATTGCTTTAAGTACAACCCTTGTGACAGGATTACCCTATTTCGTTAACGCTCAAAGCAACCCCGGATTAACCATTTTTAGTGGGGTCGATCGCAAGGATGTACTCAACTATCATCTCGATTTTGGCGGCAATGCGGGACAATGGGATCGTTATCGTCTCAGAATACCGGGTAAAAAACTCACCCAAGGAGTCGATAAATTTTTTGTTACTTACCCTGACTATTATAACGGCACATTTGATCTCGACAAGATAGAGGTAAGGGCAAAAAAAGGCTCTCTAGCCATAAGAGAAGTAATCTGGGATCAAGAAAGTCGTATTATTGAAATAGCGTTAGAAGAACCGTTACTAGAAAGTAATCAAGTGGAATTAGTTTTTTCTAATGTCAAAAACCCCGACTCAGGAGGGACATTTTATTTTCAAGGACAAATACTCACTCCCGGACAAGTTCCCTTAAGATTAAGTGTTGGTACATGGATTTTGAGTATTAATTAGGGGGTTAAGAGTTCGGAGTTCGAAAGATATTAGACATCGACTTAATTCGATCGAGTCTTAGCAGAATTACAGAGCGATCGAGAAGAACAAACCCGTCAATAATGATTTTGATGACGAGGGGGATGTTTTTGGTCGTCCTGATCAGGTAGAAATTGATGTGATCATTAAAAATGGAGAGGTGATAGTCTGCGAAATTAAATCTTCAATGAGTAAAGCTGAAATGTATATTTTTGAGAGAAAAGTACAATTCTACCAAAAACGTCATCAACGTCAAGTAACAAGGAAATTAGTGATTTCTCCCATGGTGGATAATCGAGCTTTACCTGTGGCGGAAAATTTGGGCATTGAAGTTTATAGTTACAGTGAAGATGTCTCTGGTTTATAATTCAGGGTTATGAAAACGCTCAGATGTTCTGATAACTTACTCATAACCAAAGTAAGGCAATAGACATTTTAAGGGCTTACTACGAGCCAGTAAAAAATAATTTCTGGAGATGTCTAAGGCGGTTTCCAAGAAAGAATTTACCAATCTTCCTTATAATTCCCCCTTTGTGTTTTGGGGGGTTAGGGGGGATCATGTAGGTATATTTATTATTAGAAATCACCTAATGAGAAGTTTAGTCTTAATTCCATTGGGCATTAGAAATTACCTGTGACAACGCTTCGTTTATATATTCACTTAAAGTAACACCATCAACGCCCATTTCCGTGCGGTGTTTCGCCGCTAAAATTCCTCCCTGTTGATGTAACCAAGCACAGACTGCTACTATTTTGGATATGGGAATAATGTTTAAATCTGTTTGTGCTAGAATACTCCCCGAAAATCCGCTTAATACATCTCCGCTTCCCCCCTTTGCTAAAGCTGGTGTGCCTAAATTGACAATCCAGTTATTAATTCCCTTTTCACTGACTAAAGTTTTCGCCCCCTTGAGCAAAATAGTAGTATTAGTCATCTTTGAGGCGGTTTTTAACACTTCTAAGGGATTTTCTGACAAGTTAAATTGCGGAAATAATCTTTTAAATTCGCCAACATGAGGAGTGAGAACCGTGGGGTATTGTCTCTGTTTAACTATATCCCAATATCTCCCCTCTGCTAAAATATTCAAACCGTCAGCATCTATAATTATCGGTACTTGGGCGTTGAGAATCGGTGCTACAATTTGATCTTGATAGTGACTTATTTCCCTACTTACCCCCATACCAAAGGCGATCGCACCATACTTGTTTAAATCCAAATCTCCCAAAGATGCGATCGCCCCTTCTGGATTAGTGGATAACTCAGATACCAAAGCCCAAGGAAAATGCGATATGAGGATGTTTTTGAGTTCACTAGGCACAGCAAAAGTAGTCATCCCACACCCCCCACATTTTGCCCCATAACCTGCCAATAGAGCCGCTCCTGCGTACTGATTTGAGCCACAAATTAAGAGTAAATTTCCTTGTTTATATTTATGGGTATTGACATGACGGGGTAACGGTAGGCATTCTTTTACGTCATCTTCCGTAATGATACGAGGATTCGTCTCAGAGATATAACTATAACAATGACAGTTATTATTATTATCACTACTTATGTAATCATTGGATTTCCTCTCTTGTCTATTCTCTTCCCCCCTTAGCAAGGGAGGATTAAGGGGGGATTGACTCACGGAAGTAAAATTTAGTTTTTTTACATCTTCCTTTTCCCTCTCATCATCAGTATCTTTTATCTCTAGCAAAGATTCCGAAATACCAATATCAATTAAATGAAGATTACCAGTATATTCGACAGCAGAGGAGAGAAATAAACCCACTTTCCACAAACCTAAACAGAGAGTATGGGTTGCTTTTACTGCTATTGCTAAAACATTGCCAGTATCAGTATGAATGCCAGAGGGGATGTCAATACTAACTACTGGTATGGATTGTTGATTTAACCAGATAATATCTTGTTTTAATTTTCCTTGAATATCACGAGTTAAACCGAAACCAAATAGACAATCAATCACGACATCACAAGAAGATAAATCGGTAATAGATTCTACAACACCAATGCCTAAAAATTCCGCATATTGTAAATGTTGTCTCGTTAAATCCTTTGATTTTTCCCAGAGAGGGATATAAAGAGAAACCTGAAACCCTTGTAAAAATAATTCCCTAGCAATGACTAAACCATCACCACCATTATGACCGCAACCAATAATTAAGCCAACTTTTTGAAATAGATTAAGGGGGTAAAGTTGAATAATTTTTTGACTAGCAGATAAAGCTACTTTTTCCATCAAACTAGCCACAGGCATACCTTCAGAGAATATTTTACTCTCTATATCCTGCATTTGTTTTGCCGTCACAGTAATGGAAGTTTTTATCATTAATTATGAATAATAGACATTATAAGGAAAACAAGCCTGTAAAGGTTAAATAATATTAAACCGTTCATTAAATCTGTAGAAAAACAAAATTAATGTTTTGAAAGGTTTATCCACATTTCGGCTACGCTCAATGCATCGCTTTTAACGGTGGCATTCAAGACATAAACGGCAATGCCTTTAGTTCATAGCTACTAATTTTTTTAAAATTAGATGATCTAGCATTTGAACTTACTTTTAATTAAACCACAAGTAAATACCTCGTTTTAATCATCTACTTGCTTTACTCCCAGTGGTGTCTGACTTGATGGTGTTGCATCATTGCGAGATGATTTCAATAAGTTTACCAGAAAATATATCTTGTGTCTTCTAGTTTCCGCTCGTGTTATACATTAATACGTCATCCCATGAAGATGCAACGCCTTATCTACTCATAGATTACAAAATGAAGATAACTTTGGGATCTTACAGTCATTCGCTAGTCAAGAACAACCTTTTATCTTAGCGATCGTCGCGGATGGAATGGGTGGTATGGCACAAGGCGAAATTGCCAGTAAAACTGCCGTACAAACTATTTTAAATAGTTCAATTCCTAATGATTTAAAACACCTGAAAAATGTAATCAATGGTTAACTTCTCTCGTCTCTGAAGCAAATAAAATGGTTTGCGAGAAAGTTAAAAATGGAGGTACAACTCTGAGTTTAGCAATGGCGATCGCACAAAAATTATTTATAGCTCAAGTGGGAGATAGTCGCATATTTTTACTGAGAAAGGGCAGAATATGTCAACTATCCGAAGATCATTCAGTGGTAGCAATGTTATTAGCAACAGAACAGATTACTTATGAAGAAAGTCAAAATCATCCTCATAAAAATATGTTACTGACAATTCTGAAAATGGCTGAAAAGCTGAAAGTGTTAAGAATCAACGTATATGCTTAAATGAAAATGCTCCAAATATTATCAATAAACCATGCAATTTCATATATCTAGCATAATTCAGCTTTTCTTTGTCAAATTTAGTAAACTATTTCGCTCTCATAAAATTGAAGCGTTTGAAGCTATTATGATTTTAGCAATCAGTCATGCTTATGGCTGTTTTAATCCCAAACAATTGGTAGACTTCTTAGGTGTTAATCATCAAAAAATCGTATCAGCTCAATAATTAGTGGTTTGTGGAAAAAAAGAAAAAAGTTCACAAT
>CAYPDC010000180.1:0-5994 GCA_964409355.1 uncultured Cyanobacterium sp. | reverse complement strand
AAGCAGAAAGTAAACGCTATAGTGAGTAACTGTAGATAAGTTTTATATAACAGTTGTCAATCAATTGTATCATTAATAATCCTCGTTAAATTCGATCGCCCTTGGGCAAACTTGCTCGATCGTAACTCAACTGATGTTGATGAGAAATCATTTTCGATCACAAAAATTTTTCCTAATAATTTATAAAACCATTTCACTTGTAATCAATAAGAAGCTAGGAGTTCACCTAAGTAAAAATAGTGAAGATAGGCAACAGGTAACAGTTAATAAGCGTTTGAGTCATTTTTAAGACTTATTAAAAACTCAACAGAGGTATTGTACCACCCTGATTAACGGGTACATCTCCTTGATTAGTCTTAAGTTTTTGTTCCGCAGAAGGGGGTTTCCCTTCGGATTGTTTTTCTAATAAAGAGTCGAAAAATTCATTACCCGTACTAAAACTGGGTTTTTGTTTCTCCCTTTCAATGGTTACATCCCATTGGGGAGTGTTAGACTGATTTCCTGTTAAATTGCTAGAATCCAATCCTTGTAAAGAATCCCCCGTAAAAGTAACATTTTCTTCTGTGGCAGTGTGAGTTTGTGCCATAGTCGGCTCACCTTTCCCACTAACATTAATTAATGATATAACAATGGCAATTCCTAAAGAGTTTATAGGACAGTGCATTTGATTTTTTAACATAATTACTTCAGTCTTAATTGAGTTACTGACTGCCTCTATTTACCATGTTAGTCAAATATTTGAGAGATGGAAAATTTATGGTCATAATGATCAAAAATCTTCACAAGAGTTATCGGAGTCCGGGGTTTGCAGTATTGCCCGTAAAGATCGAGCTGCATAAGCTTGATAACGTTCCCGTTTATTGCGAATTTTCTCTGGTAAAGGTGGTAAAATACCAAAATTAGGAGGCATAGGTTGAAAATGTTTGCTGTCAGCCGTGCTGATAAATTCTACTAAAGCCCCCATCATAGTGACATTAGAAAGGTTAATGGGAGATTTATTCAAGGCAATTCGAGCGGCGTTTGTCCCCGCTAACCAACCCCCTGCGGCCGCTGCTGTATAACCCTCTGTGCCGATTAATTGCCCTGCGGCAAGTAAAGTGTCTCTATACTTAAATTGTAGGGTGGACTTGAGCAGTTGAGGAGCATTGAGGAAAGTATTTTTGTGCATTACTCCCATGCGAACAAATTCCGCATTTTGTAACCCCGGTATGAGACGAAATACTCGTTTTTGTTCCCCCCAACGTAAGTTAGTTTGAAATCCTACCATGTTCCACAGTTGCCCAGCTTTATCCTCTTGTCTTAGTTGTACCACTGCATAAGGTCTTTTATTCTTATTTTCTGGTGCTTTAAAATCCCCTAAACGAGAATCAAATAAGCCAATAGGCTTGAGAGGCCCATATCTCATGGTATCTTCCCCCCGTTGTGCTAATTCTTCTATGGGTAAACAACCCTCAAAAAAGTTTGCACTTTCTCGCTCAAAGTCTTTCAATTCTGCTTGTTCAGCGTTACATAATTCCCGCCAAAAATATAAGTATTGCTCCCGATTCATTGGACAATTCAGATAGGCGGCTTCTCCTTTGTCGTAACGGGAGGCTAAGAAGGCTATATCCTGATTAATAGATTCTCCCACTACAATTGGACTCGCCGCATCAAAAAAGTTAAGATACTCCATTCCTGTCAAGTCTTGCAGTTGTTGGGATAGGCTTTCACTGGTGAGCGGTCCCGTGGCTAAAACCACAATACCATCGCTAGGAATTTCTTTAATTTCCGCCCGTTCTAAGGTGACTAAAGGATGTTCTGAGAGAGTTTTGGTCAATTCTGAACTAAATACCCCTCTATCCACCGCTAATGCCCCCCCTGCGGGAACTTTGTTTTTATCGGCGGTTTGAATAATGATGGAGTTGAGACGGCGTAATTCTTCGTGCAACAATCCTGCGGCACGATCGAAGGCATCCGCACCAAAAGAGTTACTACAGACTAATTCTGCTAATTCTGCACTATGATGGGCAGGACTATTTTTTACGGGACGCATTTCGTAGAGGGTGACAGGTACACCTGCTTGGGCTATTTGCCATGTGGCTTCTGTTCCTGCTAATCCTCCACCGATTACAATTACTTTAGGGGTTGTCATGATGGTGACTTGTTAGGGTGTTGGGGGGTGGGAAGTGTGGGAAGACGGGGAGGACAGGGGAGATAGGATTATTTATTATGTAACTGACGTTACGCACTAATTCATCTGTTAAGTTTTATTAGGTTTCAGGTTTTAGGTTTGTGATCCGTGTCACAGAAGAATAAAGCCCAAGATTAAGGAAAAAGAATTAATTTAAAGCCATTGTGCAAAAAATACGATTATTCTTGCCTTAAGCCACGAAAATAGTTATGGATGCTTTTAACCTGCTACCTGCTACCTCCCATGGACAATTAATTATCTTTTTGCGTAACATCAGTTATATAACTCCGAACTCCGAACCCGGAACTCATAATAATTATACGTTGTGTTTTAGAAGATATTTGATGGTTTTTAGTAATTCCATCGTTTTGAAGGGTTTGATAATATAGGCATCGGCACCCTGTTTGGTTGCCCAATGAATATCAAATTCTTCTCCTTTTGTCGAGCAGATGATTACAGGTACTTTTTCCGTGCCGGGGTTACTTTTAATCCAACGGCATAATTCATAACCATTCATTTCAGGCATTACAACATCTGTAATCACGAGGTTGAATTTCTGCTTTTCGATAATTTTGGTTGCCTCTACCCCATTGGATGCCTCGGTTACTTGGATATTAAATTGCTTCAGTGCTTCGCTGATCACTTCTCTAGGTGTATGATTATCATCGACTACTAAAATTTTAATCATGATTTAATGAACGCTCAAAGATTACGGGGAGTAGATGGACTAACAATTATTAATAATACGCTAATCGAGAACATTAGGCTATAAATTAGTATAACTGAAAATGCTGAAAAGTTTTCTTTTGATTTAGGAAATGTTGAGAGTAAACTTTTTTTTGCTCAATTATTTGTATTTTGGTGTCTGAGGTTATTTCCCCAATAATTTGACATTCTTCTCCCCATCTCTGTTGTATGTTCTCTGCTAATTCCCACTCTAAACACAATACTAGTTCGAAGTCTTCCCCCCCGTAAAGTACCCACTCAAAGACTTTTTCTTCTCCTATCATCTCTTTAATGACTTCGTCAACGTTAATAGAGGCACGATCGAGCCTTGCACCTACTCCACTTTTTTGGCATATTTGCATGATAGCATCCCCTAATCCGTCACTGCTGTCCATTCCTGCAATTCTATATCCCGATGGACATATCTCATAGATGTGTTTTATCACGTCTAATCTAGGTTTAGGGTATTGATGGGCAAAAATGACCTTTTCTTGAAAATGTGGGGAAATATGGCGATATTCTTGGGGATTGAGCAGGATTTCTAGCCCCGCCCTTGATAGTCCATGGTTGCCTGTAATTAAAATTGCGTCTCCGACTTTTGCTTGATGACGATAAATGCTGTGAGAAGATGATACTTTACCTAATGCAGTAATAGAGATAGTATTTGTCTCGGATTTGGTTATATCTCCACCGATAATGGCTATCTCATAGGGATTTAAACATTTATTCATTCCCTGATAGAGTTTTTCTACCCAATTCACTTCGGTATCGCTTCTTAAGGATAAGCCAACGGTGATACCGATAGGCATCCCTCCCATAGCGGCTATGTCGGATAAATTCGCTGTCACCCCCCTATAACCAATGGATTCAGGCGGAGTGGTGCGATCGCTGAAGTGGACGTTTTCTACTAAAATATCAGTGGTAACGACTAAGTTATTATTTGCTATAAAAGGGATAATTGCACCGTCATCACCGTTGATTTTTTGGTCACAATATTGGTTAATGATTGCTAATAGTTGATGTTCACCAATGTCTTTAATTTGCATTTATTTTAAGATTAATCTTAAGTTCTTTTTATCTAATGATCATATAAAAATATGGACAATTTTATTTTCAAAAATAAACTGATAGAGGAAATCGATTTAGTACCAAATGATAAACTAACAGAATTATATAATTTGATTCATAACTTCAGAATTAGTGTCAATCGTTCTCAAAAAAATATTAATGATTTTAATAATAAATAATATTATCAAGATGGATTAATTATGACTCAAAATAATAATTTAAAAGCAAAAAAAATTTTATTCATTAGTAATGGGCATGGAGAAGATTTAAACTCTAGTTTAATTGCTGAACAACTGAAAATAATTGCACCTTATTTAACTATAGATGCTTTTCCTATTGTTGGTCAAGGTAAGTCTTACGTTAATAAGAATATCAAAATTGTTGCTCCTTTACAAGAAATGCCGTCCGGAGGAATTTTTTATCTTAATCCCCTTAATTTTCTCAAGGATTTAACTTCGGGTTTATTAACTCTCACTATCCGACAATTAATCACTATCAATAAAATTAAAAATGACTATGATTTAATTGTAGCGGTAGGGGATATAGTGCCTCTATTTTTTGCTTATTTAACGGGTAAACAATTTGTCTCTTTTTTAGTAGCTAATTCTAGTTATTATGAGGGTAGATTAAAATTACCATTTTTGACTAAATCTATACTGCGATCGCACCTTTGTCAGTTAATCTTTACTAAAGACAATTTCACCAATGAAGACTTAAAACAACAAAGATTTAAAAAAGTAATTTGTGAAGGTTATCCCATTATGGATACTCTCCATGAATCAGGAAAAAACCTCGCATTAAATCCAGAAATTCCCATGATAGCCTTACTCCCCGGTAGTCGATTACCCGAAGCATTGCGTAACTTTGCCTTAGAGTTAAAAGTCTGTGAAAAACTGGTAATTAAATATGGAGAAAAATGGCAATTTCGAGGAGCTTTAGTACCTAGTATAACAGATAAAAATTTATTAGAATTAGCTTTAGAAAATCAATGGCAATATGGCGAGGGAATTTTCACAAAGGAAATTGAGGGAAAAACCGTTGAAGTCAGAATATATCGTGACGCTTTTGCCGATATTTTAATACAATGTAATCTTGTCTTAGGCATGGCAGGAACTGCGGTGGAACAGGCTGTGGGCTTAGGTAAACCTGTAGTACAAATCCCGGGTAATGGTCCTCAATTTACCTATCGTTTTGCGGAGGCACAAATGCGATTACTGGGTTTAAATGTGGTGACAATAGAGGATAGTCAAGATATTGAAAGAAAATGCGAGGAAGGAGCGAATAAAGTTAAAGAATTATTACAAAATTACCAATTTTTAGAAAAATGTGTTAGTAATGGCAAAGAAAGAATTGGTACTGAAGGGGCTTCTTTAAAAATGGCTAATCAAATTATTGAATTAGGTATAAATTAATCATCAATATTAACAGTCTAAATATCCTATTTTTTCTCTTTTATCCTGTATCTTTTTTCGTGATGCGATCGAGGAGGATTTCTTCTACTTTTGCTTGTCTATCTTCCATGGCTTCTAAACGGTGACAATAATCCGCTTGAAGTTCTCAGAAATTAGCCTGAGATGAGGCGAGTCTCGACATCAATTCGTACATTTGCTTTCAATCTTTGAGTTGTTTAAGTTCTTCGTCTTTCATAAATTTAAACACAAATTATTAACAATAAACAATGACGATATTTTAGCAAAGATAACAAAATATGAAGACCATAGCGATCCTAGTTTAAAAAATTATACATTGTCAAAAGTTTTTTTGGCTCTTCTACAGTAGTTATGATAAACTTTTAGAAAATAATAGCTATAAACCTAGGGTGTTCAAAATGTACATGATTACGATATAATTTTTCATACCTTTTTTTGTTCAAAAATCAAGATATTGTATTAATATTCAAGGCTTATATATTGATCATTATTTTAAAAAGTGCATGAAAATATATTGATATATTTAGTCTATTTTAAACACCCTACTATAAACCTTATAAAATAAGGAAGGAATTTAACAAAAATGTAATTTTTATAAAT
>CAYPDC010000179.1:0-6101 GCA_964409355.1 uncultured Cyanobacterium sp. | reverse complement strand
AGGGAGAAATCAAGACTGTTACCGTCAGCAAAACTCCCACTGGTAAATATTTTGCGTCTATTCTTTTTGATACGAACCAAGAGTTACCTGAAGTAACTATGACAGGTAAAGTCTGTGGTATTGATTTAGGAATCAAAGATTTTGCTATTGTCAACGATGGAGAGAAAACCAGTAAATATGCCAACCCTAGACAAATTAAGAAACATGAAAAAAACTTAGCAAGGAAACAACAGAAATTAGCCCGTAAGAAAAAGGGTTCTAAGAATAGAGAAAAAGCTCGTAAGTTAGTAGCTAAAGTCCACGAACGCACAAGTAATGCCCGTCACGACTTCCTCCATAAACTTTCCAAAAAGATTGTGAATAATAATCAAGTGGTAGTCGTAGAGAAACTGAATATCAAGGGTATGGTTCGGAATCACTGTTTAGCAAAAGCAATATCTGATGTGGGTTGGGGAACATTTATCAATTTCTTAGACTATAAACTCAAGGATAAAGGTGGGTTGTTAGTGGAGATTGACAGATGGTTTCCTAGCTCTAAAACTTGCTCTAATTGTCATTATCAAGTGTCCGAGATGCCATTAGAGATAAGAGAATGGACTTGTCCTAATTGCGGTAGTCATCACGATCGAGATGAGAATGCTAGTAAAAATATTAGAGCAGAAGGCATCAGAAAACTACAGACGGATGGAACAGCCGTCTCTGCGTCAGGAGGATCGATAAGACCAAAAGGCGGACGTAAATCTGTCTTGAGGCACGAACCTGTGAATGACGAAGCTCACATTTCAGCGTAGCGAATGTGAGTAGTTCACAAGGCTTTAACTTCTCGTTCCAGAATTTCGAGAATAGAATAAGGACAACTTTCGGGAAAATCCAATCCTGTTTCTTTCATCGCATCTAAACAAGCGTTACGATAAATTTTGATTATCCAGTCCTCAGAAAGATATTTTCGTAAACTAGGACTATCTTCTAAATAAAAGTCAATATTATTTCTTTCTCTCTTGATCGTAATTTCCCAACTTCTCGATCTTTTATTTGGTTGATAATCCCATTTAAGTAAATGGTGAATAATTAAGCGAATACTACTTAATAAACGATCTCTTTCCCGTTTCGACAAATCTTTGATCTCCTCGACTAAATTCTCAATATCTAAATGCTCAAAATCTCTTTTATCCAATATTTCTGCCATAGTTTCTGCCCAGTGGGCATAATCAGTATTATAAAGTTGTTTATTCATTTATTTGATGATTTATTAACCTAATTATGTTTTATTTTATCATCTCTTTATCCTCTAAATTGGGGGGATTAAGAGGCATTACGACAACTCAAGTAAGAGATATGAAGATTAGCACGAATAATTCAATTCCCCTCGGTTGTAAGACACGGCAAAAGTATCTAATGTCTGCACAGGGTTAGGTAAAAGATATAAAACCCCGCCAAACTCAACCCAGACATTCTCAAGTCTCAACTAAAAATAGTTAACATAGCTTATCTTAAATGTGAGCGCAAGACTCCCGTTTAATTTCTCCCGAAAAAAATACCCACAGAAATAAAGGGGAGATGTAAGCGAACCAATAAATAAATCGAGGGACAGCGAGTCCTTGACTTTTCCAATAACTTGACACCAACAATATGTTTTGTACTAGAATTAATGATATAAGTAAAGTTCTCTTAAGCAAATGATAGTTCTGGAGTATAAACTAAAAGGCAACCAATACCAATATAAAGCTATTGATGATGCTATTCGTACGGCTCAATTCATTAGAAACAAAGCCTTGCGGTTGTGGATGGATGGTGAAAAGGTCAATAAGTATGACTTAAACAAGTATTGTGCTGTTTTAGCTAAAGAATATCCCTTTGCTAACGAGTTAAATTCTACTGCTAGACAAGCATCGGCTGAACGAGCTTGGAGTGCCATTTCTCGCTTTTTTGATAACTGTAAAAAAGGTGTTAAAGGCAAGAAGGGATACCCTAAATTTAAGAAAAATTCTCGCTCAGTGGAATATAAGGCTAGTGGTTGGAAGTTAGATAAAAAGACAAAAAAACACATCACTTTTACCGATAAAAAAGGTATTGGCAGACTTAAATTAGTAGGCAGTAGAGATATATATTTCTACAATGCTAATGATATTAAACGAGTGCGTTTAGTAAAAAGAGCAGATGGTTACTATTGCCAATTTTCTATTAAAATAAATGTGCAGATTGAGACACCCCCGACAAATAAAGTAGTTGGCTTAGATGTTGGCTTAAAAGAGTTTCTCACCGATAGCGAAGGAAATACCGTTGACAACCCTCGTTTCTTGAGAAAAGCTGAAAAAGCCATTAATCGTGCTAATCGCCAAAAGTCAAAGAAATTTGTCAAAGGTAAGAAACCTCAATCAAATAACTATCACAAGGCTAGAAAACGATATGCCCGTAAACATTTAAAAGTAAGTAGGCAACGTAAAGAGTTTGCTAAGAGTGTAGCATACTGCGTAATCCAAAAATGCGATTTGGTAGCCTATGAAGATTTAAACGTGAAAGGCATGGTAAGAAATCGGAAACTAGCTAAGTCAATCAGCGAT
Source organism: uncultured Cyanobacterium sp. (assembly GCA_964409355.1). Taxonomy (GTDB): domain Bacteria; phylum Cyanobacteriota; class Cyanobacteriia; order Cyanobacteriales; family Cyanobacteriaceae; genus PCC-10605. The sequence continues at coordinate 3,540 of CAYPDC010000179.1, read as the reverse complement.
GTGGGATGGACTATATTTAGGCAATGGTTAGAGTATTTTGGATACAAATACGGCAAAATAACAGTAGCCGTACCACCCCATAATACCAGTCAAGATTGTTCTAATTGTGGTCAAAAAGTGCAAAAATCTCTATCAACGAGGACTCATGTATGTCCTCACTGTGGACATATTCAAGATAGAGATTGGAATGCGGCTAAAAACATCCTAATAAAAGCATTGCGTACCGTAGGGCATACGGGAACATACGCTTTGGGAGATTTGCCCTCTTGGGCGATTGCTTACGGGCTGTCGTCTAATGGTGAGTCGATGAACAAAGAATCCCCCGTTACACCGCAAGGTTAACGGTGGGAGTTGTCAACTTAACGAAAGTGTTATATTGAAATCAGTTTGCGCGATCGAAATAAATCGAAATAAAAAATATGTTAACTTTACCTCGTAAAAAATTTGCTCTGGAAGAATATCATCAAATAATTGCATCAGGAGTATTGAGAGAAGATTATTTAATTGAGTTAATTGAGGGGGAAATTTTTGAAATGTCACCAGTGGGATTTAGACACGCTTCTTGTGTAAATAGGTTAAATCAATTACTGAGTTTAAAATTAGGAGATAAGGCCATTATTAGCGTTCAAAATCCTATTAAACTTAATGATAATTCTGAACCGCAACCAGATTTAGTTTTACTCAAACCTCGTGACGATTTTTACGCTACTCAACATCCAACCCCAGAGGATATTTTTTTGTTAATTGAAGTCGCTGATAGCAGTATTGAGTTCGATCGCACCTTTAAAATTCCTATCTATGCAGAAAATAAAATTGAAGAAGTGTGGTTAGTAGATCTCAATCAAAACTTATTAGAAGTATATCAAAATCCCCAGAAAAACTATTATCAAAATATCACAAAATTGGCTTATGAAGATTCCCTTACCTTGAATCAACCAGAAGTAACAACGATAAAGTGCGATCGAATTTTATTCAGAGATGATTAGGGGATTTACGAAAAAGAATTTACCAATCTTCTTTATATTCCTGAAACTTTAATAATTTCTTGAACTGTTAAGTTTAATTCGGGAAAAATACATGAGGTGATTTTGTCGTTATTTTTAAAGGATTTACACTCATACTTACCATCTTTTAACTGATAGATGAAAACCATCGGCACTTTTGGATTACCTAAGTAACTACGAGATGCGATCGCCATATAGTCCACAATCCAATATTCTTTAATTCCTATGGTTTCATATTCTTCTAATTTATCGATGTAGTCATCTTCCCAGTTGGTGGAAACTACTTCTACTGCTAACTCAAGAGGCTCAGTAACCGCACCGTAAGCAATTACGTTGTCATTCCACAAGGAAGCCTTAACTACGCTAACATCGGGAATACGTCCTCTTTCTTTCCCTGATTTGTTAACGGTACGAATCACTATATCTTTATCCACAATATAGTCTAATTCTAAACGCCGAATTTCATCATTAAAACTAAACATTAAAAATCGACTAATATTTTTATGAGCTCTAATAGCTTCCATTTTAGTTAATTCTCCATCAACTAATTCAAAAAAACCTTCCCCTTGGGGATATTCTCTCAAATATTCTTCAAAAGTCAATTTTACTTTAGATGCGATCGCCACCATTTTACTTACCACAGATAATTTTATTTGATCACTAATATTTTATTAGACTTCTCCATCAATCGGGCTAGAAGCCCGAAATACGGTGAAAAAATGTTAATTTTTGTCCCCTAACCCCCCATTCTGGGGGAAGTTACCCTACCCCAATCTTACAACTGATATAACAATGTTCAATCTCCTGTAAAATCGATTTCTAACTCAAAATCTGGCAACACATCTTCTCCTGATAAAACACAAGGCATTTTCAACACTTCTACGGGGTTGTCTGGACGATATATTTCTACTTCTCTATCCTGGGGATTGATTAACCAACCAAGTCTCAAACCACTATTCAAATATTCTTGCATCTTTTCTTGTAATAGCTTCAGTCTATCACTTTCAGATCTTAATTCCATGATAAAATCAGGACAAAGGGGAGGAAATTTCTTTTTTTCTTCTAGGGTTAAACTGTCCCATTTTTCCTGTGATACCCATGCAACATCTGGACTGCGATCGCTCCCTTGAGGTAATTTAAAGATAGTTGATGAACTAAAAACCTGTCCTAATTTATATTGAAGATTCCATATTCCTAACTTAATGGTTAAATTAGCTTCTCTATTTCCACTTTCTCCGCCTACGGGTGACATAATAATTAATTCTCCTTGAGGACTTTTTTCCATCGGTATATCAGGGTTAGTCCGACATAATTGATAAAATGCTTCACTGGTTAGCTTTATCAGGGGTTCAACATTAATAATTGTAGCCATGCTCGTCTTTTAACTTTTATTTACTTATAATAACAGCTTATTTATATGAATCAATATTTGACAATTAAACAATTTTTAGACTTAGAAAATTACGATAAGCTAATTAGTTTTTATGAAACAAAGATAGAAGACAATCCAGAAAATTATACTGATTATATTTATTTAGGATTAGCTTATGTATTAAAAGGAAATCAATTTGAAGCGGAAACAACTTGGTTTTATCTTTTAACTCAGGAAAACTCTGAATATACTGATTTATTAATTTCAGTTTTGGATGAGATGGCAGTAGCTTTTGTCGAGAATAATCAAATAAATTTTTCTATCTTAGTCTATCAAAATTTAAGGGCGATCGCATCTAGCTATAAATACTTACAGTTAAAATGTAATAATCTTATTCAAAAGTGGATTGAAGAAGCCATAAACTTAACTAAAAATGGTTTACTTAATCAAGCCAAACATCAATATCAACAAATTATTAAGTTTGAAGATAATCAAAGCTATTTATGGCAAAATTTATCTTTAATTCATTACCAATTATCAGAATATACACAGGCTTATCAAGCTATTTTACAAGCAATCAATTATGAGCCTGAAAATTATCTTAACTTTTATTATGGTGCAATATTTCTGGAAAAACTAAATAATATAGATGGTGCGATCGCATTTTATCAACAATCGATTAAGTTAAATCCCAAACATCTTGATAGCTATAACAACTTAGGAAATCTATTATTAAGCAACAATCAAATAAAAGAAGCAGAAAAATATTATCTTTTAGCCTTAGAAGTTAATAATAGTTACTTTGGCACTTGTCTAAATTTAGGTAATTTATATTTAAAAGATAATAAAATTACCTTAGCCTTAGATTACTATAGTCAGGCTCTAAAAATTAGTCCTACCTACGAAAAATTTTTATGGATAGCTAACAATATTCGTTCTTTTAATTATATTCAAGAATCCATGAATTTTGCTCGTCATAATTGTAGTTTATTACCTAATAACTTATTTGCTAAATTAGAGTGCGATCGCATTTTACCTTTTTTGTATAAAAATGAAGAAGAAATTAATCAATATCGTCAAAATTTAACACATTTTTTACAAGGAATATCTAAGATAAATTTAGAAATAAAAGATAATCATTTATTGGCTTTACAATTAATAGAT
>CAYPDC010000178.1:0-6112 GCA_964409355.1 uncultured Cyanobacterium sp. | reverse complement strand
TTATTTTAACCTTTATTTGCCCATTATCTTATTTTATTTGAGCGAACGATGAGTCTCGAAATTCACGAGCAATAATGGTTTTCAAATCATTAATTCTTCCCTGAGAAATGCCAGTGTCTTCCTTACTTTTGAGTATTTTTAATTCTTCATATAATTGAGTTGAAGGTAATTTTTGCATCCCAATTAATACCCGACACCGTTGATTATCTTCCCCAGAAAAACTCTCTATTTCATTGGCAATTAATCGCCATCCTCTCAAATTAAAATAGCCGACACAAAAGTCTGCACCATAAGCGGAGTCAATGCTATATTTAAGACCTTCTAATAAGGCTCGATCGATGTTATCAAATATTCTCGGCTTGACACTCCCACCACTAAACCCTACGGGTTATAGTGGGGGATTCTTGGTTCACTGACTCGCCGTTAGACGACAGCGCAGACGCAATCGCCCAAGAGGGCAGATCTCCCCAAGCGTATGTTCCCGTATGCCCTACGGTACGCAATGCTTTTATTAGAATGTTTTTAGCCGCATTCCAATCTCTATCTTCAATATATCCACAGTGAGGGCAGACATGAGTTCTTGTGGATAGAGATTTTTGCACTTTTTGACTACACTTAGAACAATCTTGGCTGGTATTATGGGGTGCTACCGCTACAGTTATCTTGCCGTATTTGTACCCAAAATATTCTAACCATTGTCTAAAAATAGTCCATCCTGCATCGCTAATTGACTTAGCTAGTTTCCGATTTCTGACCATGCCTTTAACGTTTAAATCTTCATAGGCTACCAAATCGTTAGATTGGATTACGCAGTATGCTACACTCTTAGCATACTCTTGACGTTGCCTACTTACTTTTAAATGTTTACGGGCATATCGAATTCTCGCCTTGTGATAGTTATTTGATTGAGGTTTTTTACCTTTACTTCGACTACGCTCAGTACAAGTAACAAATTTCCTTGACTTTTTGCGGTTAGCACGATTAATGGCTTTTTCTGCTTTTCTCAAGAAACGAGGATTTTCTATAGTATTTCCTTCGCTATCTGTGAGAAATTCTTTTAAACCAACATCCAAGCCAATGACTTTATTTGTCGGTGGAGTTTCAATCTGCACATTTACTTTAATGGAAAATTGACAATAGTAACCATCTGCTCTTTTAACTAAACGTACTCGTTTAATATCCGACGCATTGTAGAAATATATATCTCGACTACCGACTAATTTAAGTCTGCCAATTCCTTTTTTATCGGTAAAAGTGATATGTTTTTTGGTCTTTTCATCTAGTTTCCAACCACTAGCTTTATATTCCACAGAGCGAGAATTTTTCTTAAACTTGGGGTAGCCTTTCTTACCTTTAACACCTTTTTTACAGTTGTCAAAAAAGCGAGAAATGGAACTCCAAGCCCGTTCCGCCGATGCTTGTCTAGCAGTAGAATTTAACTGGTTCGCAAAAGGATATTCTTTAGCTAAAACGGCACAATACTTGTTTAGGTCATATTTATTAACCTTCTCACCATCCATCCACAAACGCAAGGCTTTATTTCTAATGAATTGAGCCGTACGAATTGCATCATCAATGGCTTGATATTGGTATTGGTTGCCTTTTAACTTATATTCAAGAACTATCATTTTACTTAAGAGAGATTTCTTGTGTCATTAATTCTAGCACAAAATATTTTATTTGTGTCAAGTTATTGGGAAATTAAGGACTCGCTATCGCTCGATTTATTTTGTGGGTGCAAATTCATCCCTCGCCAAAACAATTAGGTCTCTGAGTTTATGGCGAGGGTCTTCTTTGCACATTGAGATAAAATTTACTCCAATTTTTACAAAAGCTCGATCGACAAGAGAGAACCAGAGTAAAGGTTACTGCGGAGAAAATCAGCTACAGTACCCCGATTATGGTTATCCCTTATTCCTGATGTTAATAGTGTCGGTTGTTGAGTCATTTTATTTATTTCTGATTTCCTCTGAAATATCAGTCTCAATTAACTCTTGTAGGTTTTTAATAGCTTCATTTAGATAACTAATTTCTTTTATATATTTATTCTTTTTTTCCTTAATTATTTTTTCTTTTTTTTCTAACATTTGAGAAAAATAACTAAATAAATTTGTCATAAAACTTTCTATGTTCACTTTTTTTTCCCAACAATAATTAACCAATTCCTCAGTAGTTATACTTTCTTCAAAACTCTTTACTTTGTCATTAGAATTTATTTGCCATTTTGCTTCTCCATCATTACCTATCAATAAAAATATATATAAATAGCTTGAATAATTATAAAAAGAGAAGGTATGAGTTTTGAGAATATCATATTTTTTTATTAACTTAATCGTTAGTTCTAATACTTTTTCTAACTTCTCATAATAATCTTTTCTTTGAGCTTCTTTATCTTCTGCAAAAAAATTATTAGTAAAGTTAATACAGTTTTTTATCCTTTGCATATATGAATTTAACATAATTTACCTCATTTACTAATTTCTACAGGAATAGAACGAAAAACAGTGCTACCGCCTACTTGACGGATATTGACATCGATAAGGGAGTTACTCGCATTAACAGGAGTTAAACTAGCCAACTCAATCACAATCATCACTAGACTAATAGCAATGACTGTCAAAATAACTTTTAGGGTGCGATCGCTTCTCATGGATTTTAGGATTAATGTTCTATTGATTTATCAGTGGCTAATCAGCAATTTATGCAGTAATCGATAAAATTATTTCTTTAGTGCGATCGAACATTTCAGGTTTTCTGCAAAGACTCAATGCCTTTCTCTACTAAATAGGAGACAAGATTAGCAGTCGATCCCGAAGGGATCTGCTACGCAGCGCGCCTCTGAGATTTTGCCTGTTCTACAAGGGTTTCATGGACTTTATCGCGGAAGGGTAATATAAACTCTTTTACTCATAACTATAGTCACCTAGTAATATAAATAATTGTATGTTAATTAGACTCTATTAATTACTATTCGTTACTATTTGTTACAAGTAGAGAAAAATGTCATTACTTTTTTCCATGATTATCTCCTAATAATTAGCTAAAAATTGTTCTGCTTGTAGTTTTAGTTTATCCCCTTCTAAAATGACCATATCAATATAGTCTTTTAGATTAATATAGGGTTGTCTCAAATTAATTTTTTCCGATTGAATTGCCCTCCTTGTGGACTGTCTTAATTGTCCTGCTAATTTTCTTTTCCCGAATAAATCTAATCCCACAGAAATTACACTATCAGGAGTTGATTGAGAAGCAGTTTGATTGATTTGTTTTATTTCTAAATTAACCTCCTTTTTTATTGCCCTTAATTGTTTTTGAATGAGATTAATCTCCTTTATTTGTAACTTGACAGACGAGGGATTATCTAAAGTTAACTTTAATTGATTTTGTAGCTGATTAATGGTTAATTGAGTATCTGTTATATCCATTTTTACCCCTTATTTCTTACGAATCATAATGCCCTCATAACTAGCAAATAGGAAATCTCTTATTTATGCAGTAGTCTATAAACTATATTTCTTAGTTAAGGAAATTCTTAATGGTAAGATCTTTTATATACATTAATTTATTTTCTTGGCGTGATAGTTATTCGCTTTTATCTTTTTCTATTATTTTATTTGTTTCTTCTAATAAAATCTTCATTTTATCTTCTTCACTCGTCGGTTTGCCCTGACTTAGTAATTTGTAATAAAGAGTAAAACCCAACTCAGAAGATTCCGCTTGTTTGTCTTTTTCTTCTTGTATATAGGAATCTTCATCAGAAGCAAAAGATAAAAATTGCTCAATTCTATTATCCATATGAGTATCTAAAGATTGAACAACATTAACAGAACAACTTGGAAAACTTGTTTCATTTAACTTTTGTTTTATTTGTTGCATATCCTTAATAACACTGTACAATGCTATTCTTGGAGTAGCACTAGCAAGAGTTACAGTATCATCCCATTCTGTCAAAATTTCATCTAAATTTTTCATTGTCTTTTCTTTTTCTCCTTTTGAACATAAATCTTTATTAAAAACATGACTACATCCAGCATTTAACAAAAGACATAAACCCAAGAATATTGATAGATAATTCATTTTTTTTCGTGATAGATTAAACATAGTTTTTGTTCTCTACTTATCTATCAGTCTCTAAATCTTCATTTATGCAAGAAAATCAATTTTTTTACAATCCATTTAGCATAATATTGTAGCATTCAGACATAGTAGATATTTCATTACCGATGATGCAGGGTTCTATGGATGTAGGGTTATCAGTGAGGAAATAATGGTCAATAATCAGTAAGCTAGAGATAATCAGACACTAACCTAATAATAGTTTGTAGAAATTGTGCCATTTATTCATTCTATCAATCACACCATTGAGGACAATGTTCTTGAATAAAGTTATTCATTTCCACAATATCTTTTTCATTATCACAATCCTTTTTCCAATCATCTAAAATACTCCTAAAGTATTCTTCTCCTACGTCTGCCCAATTCTTAAACTCTGACGTTGATTCTGTTTCAAATAGATAAATTCCCTTCAATATACCCATAAAATAGTAATTAGGCTCTTTCTCTAATTCATCTAAATATTCTTTTAATGTATCTTCGTATAAAGAATAAGCATATTCATAAGGATCAACATAACCGTCACGAGTCGAACCAGAATTATCCCAAACATTCTCTATATCTATAAATTCTAAGTCATCATAAACTGAATAGGCGATCGCATTAATATCTTCTTGATTATTATTCATATTAAAATAGTTTTTTTTCTATACTCGAAAAAGTAGAATAACCAAAACAATCTAGTATTTCTTTTAGATTTGAGAGAAAATTACATTGATTATCAGGAGATAAATTATTAGCAAAATCAACTATATATTGATTAATAGCTTCTGATTCAAAGTATTCATCTTCTTCTTGATAATGCTCAATATAAAGATAACCGTCTTCAAAAGCGTTTTCAATATCTTGCATAATACTGATAATTAAATCGCCAATCTCTAATGGTAATTTATCCCATAATCCTCTCAGTTTTTCTAATTGTTTAAATAACTTATCTTCAAATTTCTTTGGATTATATAACAATAGTTCATCATCAAACATAAGATTAATATTATTAGATATTTTCTCAAAAGTATCAGTGCCTTGATTAGTAGAAGAAAATTTAGTATTAATATTATCAAAAAAAGAAGGTGGTGCTAACTTTATGATTAAATCAATAATTTCTTCTTTGCTCAAATTTTCTAAATATTTTATAGCTTGATGTTGAGTTTTATTCATTGAAATATTCATATGTGAAAAACATAAATACATTTGTTTGTAATTAAAAGTATGAAATAGCCAGAGATTATGAGTTTTAGCTAGATACTTTACTTAGAAGAATTTGGTAAACCTGTTCAGGATTATCAGGGGTAATAACAGGTTTTGTTAACTCTCCTTCATCAATAATGATTAATTTATCTTTCCATGGACGTTTAAGATCTAAGTTTAGCCAATAGCTTAACGAACCTCCCCATATTCTTGTCTTTCCAGTCAACCATGTCATTTCTTGTGTGCTAACTTTATTTATCTTTTTGTAGGGGATACGCTTATCTCCAAAGGGGAAATAATAACAACGAATAGTTAAAGCATCATCGTCACAAATAATATACTCATCCTCGGATAAAATGGTCATAGTAATTCAATTGTGTTTTGAGCAAACAAAAGTAACTGATGACTAGGATAACACCTGACAACTGTTTTGGATTCGATCGATCAAGATAAAGATCGTGAAGAATAGTCAAAAACCGAGAAAGTAATTTTTTATAAATCGTTAAAAATGAAGCAATCACAAAAATATTGTCGCACTTTACACGCACCCATCAGTTTAGGAACTACTTCTGAAGATCGCATCATGCCTACTGGTTATCTCAAAGCATTTGCAGATATGGAGGATGTTGTTATAACCGAAAAACTTGATGGTCAAAATAACTGCTTTAATAAATATGGTGTCTTTGCTCGATCGCACTCTGCACCTTCTATTCATTCTTGGGATAAACCGTTAAGAGAAAGATGGGAATTATTGAAAAATGGGCGTTGCATCATTGCGGGATGATTTATAATATGACTGAAAATTTCATAA
>CAYPDC010000177.1:0-6132 GCA_964409355.1 uncultured Cyanobacterium sp. | reverse complement strand
CGCCCCTAACGCCCTAAAGGGCGGGGCTTTAGACCCACAGATTTTTGGTAAATTATTGGTGTTTGAGAGAATTTCTTTTTCCCACCGTTGACAAATTGTCTCTAATAAAGAATGTGGATTTTGGCAAAATTGCTCATACTTAATCATAAAAACTTTTTCTGAAGCAATAGAATTCAGTCCTTTTTCAATAGCTGAATTAGTTGCCATTACTTGCCAATATGTCTGATAAATTGGATTAAAATTAATGGCTCTTCTACAGTAGTTATGATAGATCCTTAAGACATAACCCAGTTTAATAGGATTCTTTGTCTAAAATTATTAATATTGATCATGCCATAAGCTCTTCTCTTTATCAGTTTAATTTTTTGATTAATTCCCTCTACTATACCTTGACTTGTTCGGTTATCAAAATAAGCTAATATTTCATCTAACCACCTCCTTATCGTTTTACAACTTTCTGGTAAATATTTCTGTGCTGATTTCATCCATTCTGCTATTTTATCTAATGCCTCGTCTCCTGTTATTTCACTTTCAAATATATCCCTCCACGCCTCTTTTTCTTCATATATTTTTATTAACTCTGGAGCTACTTTTTTTATCTCTTCTAATTTCTCTTTTTCTCTATCATTGAGATTTTCTTTCTTCTTTAGTAGCAGATATTTACTATTTTTTAATCCTTCTAATTTTTCCTCTCTTTCCCTTTTATTTTTTATTTTCTCTGCTTCTCTTTTGTACTTTTTTCTCATGGCATCTAATTCTTCATTTATAAGTTTAGTGATAAGATGAAGGGAGGAATTAGAAGGCATAAGATAAAAAATCTAATTTTGTCAATAAATATAGGCTTATTTGTTATTTATTTATAATAGCACTTATTTTCTATGACTGCCATTTTCCAATACTTTTAATAGATGCGATCGCACCCTATACTTTCATATTTGATAATTTTTAGCTTGATTTTTAGATTTATTTTATTATACTGACTGTAGAAGAGCCATGAAAATTTTTATTGCAGAATTTGATTTATTCAAAAAAATCGGTGGAGGGCAAACATTTTATCGCAACCTAATCGCCAAAAATCCTCATCTTGAATTTTACTACCTAACCATAGAAGAAGAAAACGACAACCAACGTCAAAAAAATGCCTATAACATTCGTTATTACCAAAGATATATTAAATCGGATTTACACAAAATTAAGAGTAACTTACCCTTAGAAAAAATAACCCGTCCTTTTTTAATTGCTTCTAATATTGCTTATTCTATTCGTAATCAAGAATTTGATATTATTGACTATCCCGATTATGAACAATACGGCTTATTTTTAAGAGATGCTTTTAACTATCATCAGGTAAAGTATCAAAAAATAATTCTCTCATTACACGGCACTGTTTCTCAAAGTTTATCCTATGATTGGGTGATTGATAATGACTATATTAACGCCTTAGAATTTGCAGAAAATTTACAGTATCAGATAGTAGATATTCGTTATGGCATCAGTAAAAACTATTTAGAAACTTGGCAAGATAAATATTCTTTCAGTAACTATTACTATCATCCATTAAACTTTATTGATTTACCAAATCAGCAAATAGCGTATAAAAGAGAAAATGATGATAAGCCTATCTTAAATTTTATTGGTAGAAAAGAGAAAAGAAAAGGAACAGATATATTTATTAATTTAGTAACATTCCTTGAAAAAAATCTTTATTCTCATGGTAACATTATCGGCGGTGATACTCAAACTCTTGACGGCAAAACAGGGGAATATTATTTGCAACAAATGCTGAAATTAAGACAAAGTAAAATTAGTGTTTTACCTTCATTAAATACTCGGCAATTAACAGCAAAATTTGCAGAAAATAGCGTTACAATTTTACCCTCTCGTTTTGATACTCTTAACCTTGTCGCCTTAGAATCTTTACTCAGTGGTTGCCCTACAGTTATTAGTAATCAGGCAGGAATTTGTCGCTTTTTAAAAGATAACTTTCTCTCATTATCTTTTATCTCTATTGATATAAATAATTTCTCGGAATCTCTCACAAAAATTACCGAACTTTTAAACGACTATAACAACTATCGTGATAACCTAATTCAAGAGATAAATAACATTAGCTTTAATAGGGATAATCTGGGATTAAATTTGACGGATATTTATAGTCAAGATAATAATTACTCACAGGAAGTGAGAGAAAAAGTCAGCAGTTATTATCAGCAATTAATCAACCATTGTCAGAAAAAGCAATATTGGCAAAAAGAAAGGATTGTCTCTCTCTCTAAAGAAATTCTTAATCCTATCAATCATCAAAGTAAAGTTATAATTAATAGTGTCAAAGAGAAAATAAAAACTCAGAAAAAACCTATCTATACTCAGTTAGTAAAAAGCCTCTTTTTCTCCTCAGAATTTAACCGAATTAATAATCTACCCGAAATATCAGCTAAAGATATTGATGAAAAACTGACGCAGTTAAAAAATTTAAGTCATCCTCTCAATTCTTCTTTAACAGATAAGAGACAAAAATGGAAAACGGGTTATTTTATTAATCGAGTAACAATCTGGAAAGAGATTGCTAGACTTGAAAAAATTAGAGGCAATGATTTACTTTCTGCTTGTTATGAAACGAGAATTATTCGGGTATTAAATGAAGATAAGTTTCATCAAGTAGAATCCATCACAGAAATTTTTAATCACCACAATTTAACCCAAGAAGCAGAAGTGGTTAATTTACTCTATAATCCTTCAAAAAATAAACCTCAATCTGCTTATCAATATCTATTAAATAACTATCAAAAACACCTTAACTATCAGGAAAAACCCTACGAATTAATCGAAGATTATCGAGAGAAAAAAAATTATCGAGCTTCGATCGCAGTTTCGTTATATAATGCAGAAAGTAAACTGGGGTTTTTCTTGTCAATTTTGACTCAACAGAGTTTATTTAGGAAGCAGGAAGCAGAAATAATCTTAATTGATAGTGCTTCTCCCCAGAATGAATACCAAGTTTTTCGGACATTACTACCCCAGTTGAGGAAGTTAAATATTCCTATCGTTTATGCGCGTAGCGAAACCAGAGAAACGATCCAAAGTGCATGGAATCGAGCAATTTTATTATCTCAATCTCCTTACATTACTTTCTTAGGGGTTGATGAAATGATTACCTGTGATGGTTTAGAAAAATTGGCAAACAAATTAGACAATAATCCTACCTTGGATTGGGTTGTTGGGCATAGTTTAGTCACCGAAGTAAATCAGCAAGGCAATTGGTTAGGGGATGTGATGACATATAATCGCAGTAATTTTGAGCAAAATTTAGTCTATTTAGACACCTGTTATCTCACCTACGTCGGCGGTTTATATCGTAAAAATATTCATGACAGATTTGGCTTTTACGATGAGACTTTCAAAGGCGCAGGAGATACAGAATTTAAAAATCGAGTGTCACCCTACATCAAAACTGCTTTAGTGGATGATGTCTGGGGGGTGTTTTGGAATTATCCTGATGAACGCACTACCCAAAATTACTTTACAGAGTTAGAGGATTTACGGGCATGGTATCTGTATCGCAGCTTAGGGGGAATTGAATACGCCTTCGGAGAAAAAAAGATTAAAGATGTGGAAAACTTATTATTATCTTGTTTAAACTATCGTAAATCTTTTTTAGAAACTGATAGCACAGATTTTGAGTTAGCTTGGCAATTAATCCTATATTTAGAACAAAAATCTCCAAATTCAAATTATTTAATTATCAAGAAAAATATTAATCATTTTAATAAAATATTCACATCATTAGAGTTAGTTGATGAACAGAAAATTGAAAAAAAAATGCTATGGTATTTCTTCCAATGGATAAAAAATGACTATAAATTGAGTAAAATAATTAATAAAAATACTAATTTAGATTTAAAAAAGACTTTTCTTTTATTCAATGATAATCGATATGAGCAACATTTTTATGCTTGGTAAAGTCTATCTAGCCTGACTACTGACTGACACCTTTTTTAAGAAATAATATATCACGACGAGAAGTAGGATAGCTGATATTTTTGTTGATTCTGGCACAAAAGCCTGAAAATTAAGCACCTCAAAAGAGCGATCGCATCTACTTTGGTGGTAACATAAACAGAAATTATAAAACTAAAAAATCTCAGTTAAATCGATAAAACTCGATCGACTAATTTACTAGATTACAGGAAATTAAACGGGCAAAAAAGAATGTCACCATTTTTAAACCATAAGGAGATTTCCACCAATGTGCGGGAAAACAACCATCAGCGGCGGATAAGCTAAAATCCCAGTTATCGTATTGATCAAATTTTGGTTGTTTATTCTCATTCAACCATCCTACTTGATCCGCAAACTTTTTCAGTACAGTAACATCTTGCGTTCTAATCGTCTCAATACTACCACCTGCTTGATAATAGTTTTTTAATTGAATACTGAAACCAAATTTTTGATTTGTATATTTTTGCCACATTTGATCAATGACTTTCAATGAGTTACAAGGATACTTACTAACATCATCAGGCGTAAGGTTTTCTCTTTCCTCTCCTGCAACCTCTAACATGATTCTAGTGGTTTCTATATCCGCCGCCTTCAAGTCACCATTTTTTAACAAATTCTGTAAATGGTTGTATCTAGCAATATCAGGTAGTAAGATTAGTTGTTCCTGTAATTCTTGTACAATATTCGTCAGTTTACTAACTTGATTTTCTAATTCTTGTACACGGGTTTCTGTATCTTTCATAGCTTATGATCTTAATTTCAGCTTCAGTCATCTTTATTTTAGGCGATTAATACCGATTCACAGAGTTTATCCTCTAATTCTTTTTCCTCCTCATAAACAGATGCGATCGCATCTTCCATAATTTCCTTAATAGTCATACCATCATGATATTGTTTGAGCCATTGTTGAGCCTGATTTCCTTCTCTAATTAAACGATAAGCCGGAGTGAGAAAACAAGCAAAGCCCAAATCTTTAGCGATGGGATGTAATTCTTCACTAATGAGATTTTCTAACCAATCACGGGCGATTATTTCCCGGCCATCTTGCCAATGAGATAAAATGGCATCTAAACTATTTTTACTCACTGCCTGTTCATTGTAACGAACAATTTTCAACAATTCCCCTTCCAAATCCCCATGATTAATGGTACTTTGCCGTAAAGGATCTAATGTATCATCTTGAAGAATTTGCCAGATTCTTGCCTCTAAAATCGCTGTTATCGCTAATAAATGAATGGGGTTTAAGACTAAATCACAAATACGCAACTCCAAACGATTCAAACTGTAGGGGCGATTATCCCCATTAGGACGGACAGAACACCACAGGTGTCTTACATTCTGCATTGTACCCAATACCAGTTGCTTTTCAATCCATTCAATAAAATGACGATGATTACGGAATAAAGGCACATCAAAGGGGGTATGGGGGAATAGATGCCAACGGGTGGAATGATACCCTGTCACTTGGTTATCCAAGAAAGGAGAAGAAGCACTCAAAGCCAATAATAAAGGTGCTTCCATGCGAATAAGACGATAAGCCTGAATTAATTTTTCTGTGTCATCAATGCCGATATTAATGTGAATACTCGCTGTGACAATTTTAGTATGATAAGTATTCTCAATATAGTCATGATAATGGTTTTGAGGATCAGAGCGGAAAAAACGGCTACTGTCACCTAAAGATAAAGTGCTACCCGGTACAATGGTATAATCACCCATAGATTTGAGATATTGACGTAAATCTCGACGGGGGCGCAATAAAGCACATAAGGTGCGATCATAATTGCACAGAGGGGCAGTAGTATATTCTACATTACGGCTATCAGGTTCACGGATAAAACCCTTCAAATCTTGAACTATTTGGCTCGAAAGTCCTATTATTTTACCTTTAGAAGTGCCTGTATAAACCTCAACTTCAAATCCTTTAGATAACAGCACATTTTTTCCTCTATCTTTGCTCTATCTATTCCATTATCAAAGATAATCACAATCTTGACAAGTCATTCCACCTGACACCTTTTTTAAGAAAAAATGGCGTTGCTGAATTAGAGTATGATTTGTCTATAGTAACAGAGGAAGGGGTGATGAGGTGATGAGGGGTGGGGGTGATGAGGTGATCACTTATTACTAATT
>CAYPDC010000176.1:0-6361 GCA_964409355.1 uncultured Cyanobacterium sp. | reverse complement strand
TGGAGCAACCGATTCACTGTGGCAGCCATCGTGGCTACAGTGGCTAATTTCGGCGTTGAGTGGTACCGTCGAAACCGAGAAACAAATCGCATGGCTGAAGAAAAACAACGAAGAGATGAGGAAAAGCAACGAAGAGAGGAGGATGAGGCACGAAGAGTGGCTCAAGAACGAGAGGAAAGAAATCGACGACTTGAGGAGAAACAACAACGACTTGAGGAGAGAGAACGCACGTCTCGCCGAGCTAGAATCGAAACTCGATGCCGTCTTGCACAAATCCGCTATCAACTCGAACCCAATGAATCCCACCGACAAGAATTAATTAACATTATCGCTATTTTAGAAGAATATGGTAATACTTTTTAACAGAGGAGTTCGATCGACAAAAGTGGTACTTCGTGATTGCACTTTTCACTTAGCCTTCGTATCTTCTTGAGAATGGTTAAAATATGAGAGTATCATCACAAAGGTAAATAAAATGACAAAAAAAATTCATCTTTGGATTCCCAATATTTTTCAGTACAAAGGAGGAATACAAGTTTATTCAGCTTTTTTTTTAGAAGCAATTCAAGAAATTTATCCTTCCTCTGAAATTGATGTCTTTTTAAAACATGATACTCACTGTACTGATGATTTTAATTTTTCTCCTCAGATAAAATTTCATTTTTCGGGTAAATATCCTTCTATTTTTAGAACCTTATTTTTCTCGTTTCAATTATTAATTAATAGTCTTATTGATAAACCAAATTTGATTATTTGTACTCATATTAATTTTACAGTTTTAGCTTATTGGTTAAATAAAATTAATAAAATTCCTTATTGGGGAGTTGCCCACGGGGTGGATGCTTGGAATATTGAAAAACCGATGTTAATTAAAGCCTTACAAAAGTGCGATCGAATCCTACCTGTGAGCCATTATACAAGGGATAGATTAATCAAAGAGCAAAATTTGAACTCTGAAAAAATAACCGTTTTACCAAATACTTTTAATTATGAACGTTTTATTATTGCTACTAAACCTCAATATTTACTCGACAAATATAAACTCAAAACAAATCAACCCGTGATACTTACCATTGCTAGATTAGCAGGAGAAGATCGTTATAAAGGTTACGATCAAATTATCAGGGCTTTACCCTCCATTTTGAAAACATTACCTGATGTACATTATTTAATTGGTGGAAAGGGAGAAGATAAAGGGAGAATTGAACAATTAATTAAAGATTTAAACCTAGAAAATCACGTCACCCTAGCAGGATTTATCCCCGATGAGGAATTATGCGACTATTATAATCTCTGTGATGTGTTTGCCATGCCTAGCAAGGGAGAAGGCTTTGGCATTGTTTATTTAGAGGCTATGGCTTGTGGAAAACCCACCCTAGGAGGAAATCAAGATGGGGCTTTAGATGCTCTTTGTCATGGGGAATTGGGGGCGTTGGTTAACCCTGATGATATAAAAGAAATTGCAGATACTTTAGTGAGTATTTTACAAAGAAATTATCCTAATCCGTTAATGTATCAACCTGAAAATTTGAGGGAGAAAGTAATTGAAATTTACGGTTTTGAGAAGTTTAAAGCAACCCTAGCAGGTTATTTGGAAGAAATAATCTAGTAACTCTCATACTACTTGTTTCTATACTTAAAAATAATTTTTTCTTCCGCTTGTTTGAATTCAATATCAAATAAATCGAATACCACTTCTCTACCTAATAAGATTTCCTCACAGTCATCGGTTTGTAACCAAGCAAAAGGAGCAGTAAACTGGTGAGAGTTGATCGAAATTTCTAAGTTTCTTAACAAATAACTAACATTTCCTCCCACTGTTTCACCTTCTAAAATTAATTCTTCGGGTAATTTGGTTAATCCTAAAGATTCCCCTAACTGTCGGGAGATAAGACTTATATCTGCCCCTGAATCGACTAATATATTAATTTGGGAAGAATGAGTTGCTTTAAGAATTACTTCATACTTAGGTTGCCAGTCGTGTTTTTTCACATTTCGGAAACGAATCGGTAGAAATTTCAAAGGTTCGATAAATTCCGTCTCATAAATTCTTTCGATGACAAAATCGATCGAACGATCGGGAATTTGAGCAAACATTTCCTTACAATGGGCATGATGAGCGATAATTCCTTCTTTTGTGTAAGCAATCCATTGCCCACGATATTTTTTAAGTTCTTTTTTATTTGCCTGATACCATTCTTTCGGACTATGATAACGATCGAGTTTTTCCATAACCATTAAAAATAGATTTATTATTCCTACTCTATCTTTGCTGAGAAAAAGATTACCTTTACTGAATATTACTTAAATATTTAGAATATAGATTAGCGTTTCAGTCGTCCAAGTACCACGTCCACAACCAATAAAATCACAATCCTTAGTCCAAATATCAATATCTAGCAATAAGGAAATAGCTACGGTTTCCCAATCATTTGGATCTCTGGGAATTAGGTTTTTAGCCTTATGTTCCAAATGTTGATAACTATTTAAAGGAACAATATTAATAAGATTATCAATAATGTTTCTGGCATGGTAAAGTCTTTCTGTACCATCATTATAAGATATTTTATTTTGTTCAATCATTAAGTTTATTCTTTTATTTAATTCATAATTTGTCTCCCTTATAACCCACTCAGAAATATATAAAGTTAAGCGAGAATCTTTAATTAACTCTTGTCCTCTTTTTCTTAATAATTCTCCGATCAAAATATTGGCATCAACAACTAAAAGCATTTCTTAATAAGGAAAAGGATTACTGGGATCTAAAATTTCGATTAATTCATCTACTGTCATATTGCCTGATTTTGCCATTTTTTCTAAAGTTTCATTAATCTGAGAAAATAACTTGTCTAATTCTTCAGGATCTTTCTTTTTTACACCGATTTTTTTACGATAATATTCGGCATTTTTTGTAATTTCTTCTAGTTCTTTGGCTACTGTCATAAAAATTACCTCTGATAATCATTATTTTCACTTTCGATTATAGCAATAAGTTTTTGTTCTCGTTTTCCAACACATAAAAATTTCAACATAAAAAAAACCAAGCCGAATAATAAGGGTTGAATAATATTCGATCGAACCTATATCAATATTTAAGATCGATGCCTAATCAATTCCATTTTATTGCTAAAGTTTGATCATCATCGGTTAATATTTGAATTATCATCTTAACTCCATTATCAATAACAACAATGGCAGAAGTTATCCAAGAAATCATTATCGAATCAGGTAGAACGGAAAAACAATATTGGAAGGATATATGGAAATACCGTGAATTGTTCTATTTCTTGGCATGGCGAGATATTCTTGTCCGTTACAAATAAACTGCGATCGGCATTGCTTGGGCATTAATTCGTCCTTTTTTGACAATGGTGGTATTTACTGTCATTTTTGGTAACTTAGCAAAACTCCCCTCCGAAGGTGTACCCTATCCTATTTTAGTCTTTGCAGGAATGCTTCCTTGGCAATTTTTCGCTAATTCTCTATCGGAATGTAGTAATAGTTTAATTGGTAACGCCAATCTCATTTCTAAGGTTTATTTTCCCCGTTTAATTGTACCTACCAGTGCGGTGGTGGTTAGTTTTGTGGATTTTCTGATTTCGGGGATGATTTTACTGGCTTTAATGATTTGGTATGATTTTGTACCCAGTTGGAGAATTATCACTCTACCTATATTTATTCTCATTGCTTTTGCCCTTTCTATGGGCGCTGGTTTATGGTTTGCCTCTCTCAATGTCCAATATCGAGATTTTCGTTTTATCGTGCCGTTTGTGGTGCAATTTGGCTTATATGCTTCTCCCGTAGGTTTTAGTAGTTCGATCGTCCCTGAAAAATGGCGTTTATTATATTCTTTAAATCCCATGGTAGGAGTTATCGATGGTTTTCGATGGGCAATTTTAGGGGGTGAATATCAATTACATTTATTAGGTTTTACTGTTTCCCTGATTTTTGTGGGTATATTTTTATTCTCAGGAATTTGGTTTTTCCGTAAAATGGAAAGGACTTTTGCTGATGTAATTTAAGATTAAAGAGGTACAATATAGTAAGCCTAAATGAATTGTGCAATTACAAATGTCAAAGAAATCAGGAGTCAGAATAGACTTATGTTTCCCCATTATTTATTCTTAACAAATATTTGATTGCTTTTGCACGAATGATTTAGGTTCACTATATAGCAATCAGTTATGATTTGTGAGATTTTTAGATTAATTTCCCCCTTTGTTAAGGGGGGTTAGGGGGGATCGAATTCTCATGACTGATTCCTGATTGCTATAGTTATAAAAATCCATCGTTTTTTAATGAAAAATCATGACTATTGCCACAGAAAAGATGAATTTTCAAGAGTATCTTCAATATCATGACGATACAGATACTTCATACGAATTAGTGGATGGAGAATTAATTGCTATGAGTTTGGGTACTGGTAAACATGGTGCATTAGCTAAATTATTAGAACGACTTTTTGATGATGAAATTAGTCGCAATAAACTTCCTTGGACTGCACAAAAATTTGCGGTAGGAGTTCGATCGCCCCGTGGGAGAAGATGGGATACTTCTCGTATTCCTGATGTTACGGTGTTACCTCTTGAACAATGGCAAAATTTAGCGAATAGGAAAGCAGTAATAGATTTTAATGAAACCCCTCCTATCTTAGTAGTAGAAGTGATTAGTCCATCCACGAAGAAAACTGATTATCGTAGTAAACGTACTGAGTATGCGGTGTTAGAAATCCCAGAATATTGGATTATTGATCCTGATGAGCAAATAGTTACTATCTGTACTTTAAGTGATAGTTTTTATGATGCCAATGTTTTTCAAAACGAAGAGTTAATTATTTCCCCTACTTTTCCTAATTTACAGTTAACTCCTAAGCAACTTTTCTCTGTTTAATAGTTTATCTCTTAAAGAGTTACATTAAGTATTACAAGTCAAGAGAAGTATTTTAATTCCAATGTCTAATCGTCTTCTAAAATTGTCTTAATATCTCTTACTCCATGAATAACTCTCAATATTTCTACTCCGTTTTCAGTTAAAGAATAAAAAATTAAATACTTTTTAAATCCCTTAATCCCTAATTGTCTTATGTTGGCAAGTTTAGGGTGAGAAAATTGACAAGGTTTACCCATTTGAGGTAATTGTCCTAATTGTTTAAATGTTTCTTCTGCCGCCAAGAGAAAATTATCTGAAGTCAATAAGCTATTTTGACCGATATAAGTCGCAATTTCGATTAAATCAGTAATAACTTGAGGTTTTTTCTTTATCTCACCCATTATTCGTTATTTTCCTGACGGTTAGTTAATTTATCGGCTACTGCTTTATGAATATCTAGCCAATCTTGTTCGGTTATATCTGTTGCTTTACCTGATTCTAAACCCTCTAAAAGTAGTCTTTCTAACTCTTGTTTTGCTTGGCGTTTTTGATCTTGACGAATTAAATCTCTGATATATTCACTAGCAGTACTATAACCTAAAAGAACTATTTGTTGGTCAATATACATCCGCATTGATTCGGGTAAAGATATATTTAGACTGGTCATAATAATTTATAAATTACAATTGATAGATTTAATTATGGCAGTTTTTGCCAAATATTCCCAAGTTAAAATAAGAATAGTTATTGAAAGATTAATAAAAAAATTTCTGTATATTGTTCAGTACAATTAGAGTTATTCTCTTAAAAATCTTCCTTAATTTCTATGTGTGGAATCGGTGGCATTTTAACCCCTTCAGCTTTCAGTGATTCTTTAGACACTCTTATCGATAAAATTCGATCGCATCTTATCCATCGAGGACCTGATGATCAAGGTACTTACATTAATCCTACTAAAAATATCGCTTTTGCCCATACTCGCCTTTCTATCTTAGACTTGAGTAGTGCTGGTCATCAACCCATGTCAACGGAAGATGAACGTTATTGGATTACTTTTAACGGTGAAATCTATAACTTTCAAAAAATTCGATCGAACTTAGAAAAACAAGGAGAAATCTTTAAATCTCACACCGACACCTAAGTTATTTTAAAACTATACCGACAGAAAGGAAAAGACTGTTTATCCGAATTACGGGGAATGTTTGCCTTCGCCATTTGGGATAACCAAACAAAAACCTGTTTTATCGCCCGTGATCCTTTAGGCATAAAACCTTTATATTATTACTATGATGGTCAAAATTTGGTGTTTGCCTCGGAATTAAGGGCAATTTTAGCCACTGGTATCGTTAACAAAACTATATCTCCTCAAGGATTATACAGCTATTTGACAAAGGGAACTGTCGCCGAACCTGATACCATGATTGAAGGTGTAAAATGTTTACCAAAAATCTGTGGGTCTAAAGCCCCGCCCTTTAGGGCGTTAGGGGCGAAA
>CAYPDC010000175.1:0-6394 GCA_964409355.1 uncultured Cyanobacterium sp. | reverse complement strand
CATCACCCCATCACCCCATCACCCCATCACCTCATCACCTCATCACCCCATCACCCCACACTCCCTACTCATTACCCTCATAGAGAGACGCTTGAGATTGTAATAACTTACTAACTTGCTCAAAAACACCACCAATGCTTTCACCCTTGCTAATGGCTCGTCTTTCAGGATAGAATAAGGGGCGATCGAGGTACAATAAAATAGCTTGTTCTACTTGTTCTAAAATTAAACTCTGTAACTCCTCCCTTGCTTTTTTTCTCTGAAAATCTGCACCTTCTTCAGTAGTGGCATAAAGGGGGGGTAAACGGTTTAAGGCATAGGCGGCAATATCACCGACATCTAATAATGTGTCGCTAGTGGTTTCGATTTCCGCAACTCTACCAATTACTTCACCCACTACTAACTCCTCCATCACGTTAATGAATTGTTTTTTTGGAGTTGCCGTGATTTCCCCTGTTAGCAAGGCACCCATGAGTTTATCTAATGCTTTGTATTCATCCGCAGAAAGTTCTCCAGAAGCCTCGCACAATCTGCCTACTTCCGCTTCCATTGAGGGAGTTAAGTAACCTGTTTCCAATGCCTGTTCGACAATTTTTTCAATATCCATGAAATTTTGACAGTTGTTAAGATACCGATATTATTTTAGTCTATTTTCTGTGTGGGAAAAACCTAAAATGAAATATTTGTCAGAAATAGCGATTAATTTATTATTATTTATACAGTAGAGAAACATTTAAGAACTAAATGAGCAGTTGGAAAAAGGGAAAAACTCTTAATAATGGTCAATATGTTGTCGAGTCCATTTTACTCCGTGGTGGTTCAAGTTTGTGCTATCGGGCAAAAGACATCAAAAGAGATAAGTTAGTGACGCTGAAAACCACTAATATTTCTAAGATAATGGAAGCCGAAAAGGGAGATTTGGCGGAAAAGTTGATCAAACAAGCTCAATCAGTTGCACTTAAATGTCAAAGTCCTTGTTTAGTCAAATTGTATTCTGAAGTGTTTCTGGAAGATGATCAAGCCTTTATGGTGATGGATTATCCCGAAGGTATTGATTTAGCTAGTTATGTTGATAGTAATGGCAGGTTATCTTCCGAAGAAGCCTTGAAAATTATGACTAAAGTTGCTTCTGCGGTTAATATTCTTCATCAACATAAATGTTTGCATCTCGATCTTAAACCCCAGAATATTATCATCGAAGATAAAACTCAAAATCCGATTATTGTTGATTATGGTTGGGCAATTAAATTATTTGCTTTAGCGGGGAGAAAAATGTCTTCTCCCTCCAGTGACTGTTTTTCTCCACCCGAAAAAATGAGGCAGGATACAAGGTTGGGGATTTATAGTGACATTTATTCTTTGGCGGCAATTCTCTATGTTTTAACTACGGCACAACTACCTCTTACCCCCAATCTCAGAAGTTTTCAGGAGTTAATTCCTCCTTTACAGTATAACCCGACAATGAGCGATCGCATCTCGGGGGCTATTTTAAAGGGTATGGCATTAGATGTCAAACAACGCCCTCAATGTCTCAAAGATTGGTTAGATTTATTTAAGGAAAGTTCAACTTCCTCACACACAGGAAATGAGAATAAGCCGAAGGTAGTGGAGAAAACAGAGTTTATTCCCCCAACTCCAGAGGAGACGATTTTACAAAAGTCCACTCAATTTATTGCTCCTCCCACCATTACCAAACCAAAATATAATTATCCCAACATCGAAGAATTTAGCTTTGAAACTGTTAATTTAACGGAAGAAAAAAAATTATTTGGTTTAGTTTCCAAAGTAGAAAAAAACTTAATCACGAAAAAAGGACAATATTTTGTCGAATATTTAGGGCAGGGGGTAAATTTAGAAATGGTATTTATTCCTTCTGGAGATTTCATGATGGGTTCAAATAGTAATGAGCATCATCGAGAAAAAGATGAAAGCCCCCAACATAAGGTTAACATCAATTCCTTTTATGTTAGTAAATATCCCATTACCCAATTACAGTGGAAAACCGTTTCTTCTTTCCCGAAAGTAACTCGCAATCTCAAACATAAACCCGCTCAATTTCGGGGGGATGCTTTGCCGGTGGAAAGAGTGTCTTGGTTTGATGCCCAAGAATTTTGTAAACGTTTGAGTAAATATACTGGGAGAAACTATCGCTTACCCACTGAATCGGAATGGGAATATGCCTGTCGGGGTGACACTGATACTTCTTTCTCTTTTGGTAATATTATCACCCCAGAAATGGCTAACTTTGATCAACAAAACCGCACTTTCGGCGATACTAAAGGATCGTTGCGCGATCGCACCTCTAAATCAGATAACAAAAACAAAAATACTAAATCAGAGAAAAAAACCACCCCTGTAGATAACTTTTATCCTAATCCCTTCGGCATCTATGATGTTCATGGCAATGTTTGGGAATGGTGCGAGGATAATTATGTTAATAGTTATACCCAAAAACCAAAGGATGGATCAGCCTATTTAACTACCATCACAAATCAAAACCGTGTGGTGAGAGGCGGTTCTTGGTCACTATCATCAGAATATTGTCGTAGTGCTAGAAGAAATAGTTACGCCCCAGATTCTAGTTATAATTTTATTGGTTTTCGGGTGGTTTGCGTCCTTGACTAGCCAAATTAGGGGATTGGGAGTTAGGAATTAGGAATTAGTGATTAAAATTGGGTTATTCACTTAATTGATAGTTCATAATTATTATATAAAAACAAAACAGGTGCGATCGCAATGAACATTTTTGATAAATTAGAACAAGATTTAAGCAGTCAAATTCAGAGTTTACAAGCTAAACAACAAGAATTGATGGAAAAGAAAAAAAATTTGGTGGTTAAGAAGGAAAAAATCCAAAATTTTCTTTCCTCTGCTCAAGAAGTTAGACAGATGATAGAATCAGAACCCGAATTACTTAAATCCGTACAAAGAGAATTAGGCAAAATTTTTGTTTCTCACAATAACCAACAACCAAAATTGCCGATAAAAAAAGAAGGTAATATTACCCCTAATTTAGAATCTTCTTCGGAAAGCCCCCCCTATGATTCAGAAGCGGATAACATTGCTAACTCAGATGAAAGCGAGGCGGAAGAGTCCATTAAAATCTTTCAATTTGTGGATGCACAGGGGAAAAACACTTCTTTTTAACTCTAGAGTCTGACCATACACTATTTTCATAATCTTGTCAAGCTGAGATAACTATAAAATCGAGAAATGTTAACCCATTGCAATAAAACTTTACATAAGTTAACATAATAAGTGTAGTCAGGCAAAGGAGCTTGAACATTATGGTATTATTAATTTCATTATTCATTATTGGTTGGTTAGCAGTATCCGTTATTGGAACTCAGGCTTATTTCTTAGGGGAACAAAGTAAAGCAATTCATGAACGGAATTGGAACTCTGAATCCTTTGATCAATTGGCACAATCTATTACAGGGCAAGAAACCGATTACTTAGTCAGAGTACCCGCTTACTCTTTCGACTACCGTGTCACCAGAAACAACCACTAGACACAATTTGACTTAACAGTTCTATTTTTGAATATGTACGGGTTGAATCACTTTCATCCCTTCTAAATCCATTACATTTGTTGACTTTCATCCCCTTCGGATTTATTTAGCAAACTCTATGGACGAAGGATTTTAATTTTTGAAAACAATGAGAAAAATCTTCCGCAGGATGAAAATTATTCACTGTGGAATCTCTACTTATGTCACTGCAATTATAATTAGAGTTATCTCGATCGCATCTTATTTCTTCCGATGATAAATCATTGAGCAAAACACTACTAATATGTAAATATTTCTCTACATCAACATCATTTGAATTAGGTTTAATCAATCTAATAAATTCATAGTTAAAACTCTGCTGAATTTTTCCCTTCTTAAACCATACATTTAATATTTGTTCAACAGAAACCGCTTTTAATCTTCCTTGATAGATAGCCTCTGTAACCGCTAAGGGCAACCAATTATGGGGATAAATTTTTGTCCATTTAGCAATTAATTCTTGGAAATGATAGCCATTGAGATCAAAGCTATAATATTTCATTAAAACAATAGTCTCTCGAATTTGATTCAAACTGTCATTCACGTTATTTCTGAAAAAGTTTACTCAAAAACCATTGTAAATCAAGAGTAGCAAAAATCAATAAAAATCTGGCGCTCTTACTTCTTTCTTGAAAAAGTTGTCGGGGGGTGCATTAGACATCTCCATAAATTATTTTTCCGAAGGCTCGTAGTAAGGGCTTTAGCCCTTAAAATGTCTATTATTAGAGATGTCTAGTCTATTGCGTTTCGGCTACCCTCGACAACCATGAAGTTTAAATGTAGTAAATACTATCTCAGTTCGACATAAAATTTTCTGGTTAAGGGAGGGAAAAAGGAATTCGTGAAAAGTGAGAAGAATTCATTAAAATATTTATCTTATAGAACTAAGATCTTCTTCCCAACCTATAATTTAACCATTCATCTTTTTTACTATTAAAGTATTTTTTGTTATTTATTTTGTACTATGAGTAAATTCTCCCCTTCTATCTTTTCATTGATTTTAATGTCTAATGTTCTAGGGTATAGTGTTTCGGCTCAAGAATTAGCTCAACGTCAACCGCTCAAACCCTTTTCAAATCAGGATAGTAATTCCGTCAATGTGACGAATAATCCCGTATCTAGTCCTAGTGACAACTTGGCACAGAGATTTCCCTATACCCTCGATGCTGGAGATGTGGTTGCCTTAAATATTTTCAACGTGCCTGAATATAGTAGAGAATATCAAGTTTTGGTGGATGGCACTCTCAATTTACCCTTAATTAATCGTGTTTCTGTGGCAGGTTTAACTTTGGTTGAAGCAGAATCTTTAATTAGTCAAGAATATGTGTCTCAGGGTTTGTTAAGAGATCCCATTGTTAGCCTTGATTTAATTTCCCCTCGCCCGATTACCATTGCCATGGTAGGAGAAATTCGTACCCCCGGCTCTTATTCTATTCCCTTTGACACTGGAGGTGGTAATAATAATAATACGGGACGCAAATTTCCGACATTAATTACTGCTTTACAGTTAGCGAATGGCATTAATGCTTCTGCTGATACTCGCAAGGTGCAAATCATCCGCAATTTTAAACGACAAGAATACCTGATTAGCGTTAGTTTATGGGATTTTCTCCAAAATGGTGATTTACAGCAAAATATTGTCCTCAGAGACGGCGATCGCATCTTAATCCCTAGTTCCGAAACTTTAGACCCCACAGAAGTATTAAGAACCGCCGCCGCTAACTTTAGTGCTAATTTAAGTATTCCCATTACGGTAAGTCTTGTGGGAGAAGTAAATCGCCCCGGCCCTTATACTCTAGCAGGAGATGATGTCAGAGCCACCGATCTTACCGATCAATTATCCTTTGAAAGTAATCGTGTGATTAGTAATCAACAAAGTTTAGCAGGTATTCCCACCGCTACTAGAGCCATTAAAACCGCCGGGGGATTAACCGCAAGGGCTGACATTCGTAATATTGAAGTCAGAAGATTATTACCTTCAGGTCAGGAACAAGTAATTAAAGTCGATCTTTGGCAGTTATTACAAACAGGGAAATTTACCGATGATGCCTTACTCCAAGACGGCGATCGCATCTTCATTCCCACGGCGGAATCGATCAATGATAGCGAAGTGCGTCAAGTAGCAGTAGCCAGTTTTTCGCCCAACAGCATTAACGTCAGTGTCATCGGAGAAGTCAAAGAACCCGGATTAAAAGAATTGCCTCCTAATGTTAGTTTACAACAGGCATTAATGCAAGCAGGAGGATTTAATAATCGTCGGGCAAACGAAAGCATCGCTAAATTAATTCGTCTTAATCCCAATGGCACTGTCACCGAAAGAATTATCAAAGTTGATTTTTCTGCTCCTTTAAATGAAGAAAATAATCCCCCCTTACTTAATAACGATATTGTTTTCATTCAGCGTTCAGGATTTGCCGTGGCCTCGGACATCACTGCCCAAGTTTTTGATCCCTTTGCTCAAGTTCTTGCAATTATTGCTAATGCCGCTCGTATTGTGGACATATTTAATACCGATTAAATCAGAGGTTTGAAACAGGTTGAGCATTGTTCAACCCCTACATAAGCAGAGGGTTTTCATTCTCGAAAATGTCAACTTCTAAAACTAACAGATACCTGAGTTCGACATAAAATCTTAAGTGATGAAAGGTGTCAGGTATCAGGTGATGCACTGAGGGTAGCCGAAGTGTGTTAGGTGTTAGGTTAAAGAATTGATAAAAAACTTATGTTTATTGATTTTATTGTTTTTCAGCACCTTGATTGATTAATCAATCTTAAAAAAACCCACCGCGAAACCTGCAACCCGAAACCTGAAACCTACCTAAATCAACAATTCTTATATCGAA
>CAYPDC010000174.1:0-6548 GCA_964409355.1 uncultured Cyanobacterium sp. | reverse complement strand
CAATACCTATCTCGTGTTAACTTCAGTAATCTGTTGAAATATGCGGAATGTGGGTATTATGATATTAAAACCCAATCAATTTCCTGAAATCAAGTCCAATGAAGACAAATTAACTGTTTTAGAAGATTTACAGGAAAATTTAACACTATCAGCTCAACAAATATTTAGTTGGTTAAGTCTTTGAATTAATAACTTTTTATCATCCCAAAAGGTTCGATCCCTAAAAGATCGAATTCCCAAAAGGTGCGGGCAGGCGAAGTCTGTGCCTTCGGCATCGCACTCGATTAAATTGAGTAGAAAAACTACCTTTTTGTTACATTATCGTACTTGCACATATATAACAAAGAAATAATTATGTTAAAAAAAGTTTTATGTTAATCTTTATGTTATCTCGATCGAAATCCAATCTTGAATATAGCCGTTATGAAAACCTTAATGAAATGGTCGTTAGAGGATTATCATAATCTAATTGATAATGGAGTATTAGCCCATAAAAATGTAGAACTATTAGAAGGAGAATTGGTAGAGATGCCTCCAGAAAGTCCATTACATAGCTATGTAACTGAAAGTGGAGTGGATTATCTTCGTCGGCTTTTAAAAGGATTGGCATTAGTAAAAGAAGCACATCCCGTGACATTAGTTAATTCCGAACCAGAGCCTGATATAGCCATAGTCAAAATGCCTTCAACTCAGTACAAAAATAGACATCCGTATTCTGAAGATATTTTCTGGTTAATTGAAATCTCGAATAAAACCTTAAATTACGATCTTAATGACAAGAAAAGAATTTATGCTCAAGAAGGGATAAAAGAGTATTGGGTTGCTGATATTAATAATCGTCAAGTTCATATTTTTTTGAGTCCTGAAAACGGCGATTATCACATCACAAAAATTGTTTCTGAAGGTATAATTAAACCTCAATCTTTTCCTAATTTAGAATTGTTCATTAACCAATTATTTTTGTGGTAAATAAAATAATGATTACTCTAGCTCAAGTTAAACCAAATATAACCTTAGAGCAGTTTTTAGAATACCCCGAAACAAAGCCCTACAGTGAATATCTCAATGAAAAAATAGAACAAAAACCCATGCCTCAAGGACAACATAGCGTTTTACAAGGTCGTTTATGTAGTACCATTAATGAAGTAGTATTGGCAAATAAAGTGGCTTATGCCTTGCCAGAGTTACGATGTACTTTTGCAGGAGTTTCTATTGTGCCAGATATTTCTGTTTTTACTTGGGAGAGAATCCCTAAAAATGAACAGGGCAAAATCGCTAATCGTTTTCAAACTTATCCAGATTGGGCGATCGAAATTTTATCCCCTGAGCAATCTGCCAATAAAGTCATTAGAAAAATTATCTTTTGTCTTGAGCAAGGTACACAATTAGGATGGTTAATCGATCCGGAAAATGAGTCGATTATGATATTTAAAGTCAAATCAATTCCCTATAATCAAATTCAATGAAGACAACTTAACTATTTTAGAAGATTTACAGGAAAATTTACCCTTATCAGCTCAACAAATATTTAGTTGGTTAACCCTTTGAATCAATAACTTTTTATCTTTCCAAAAGATGTGATTCCCAAAAAGTGCGATACCTAAAAGGTGCGATCCCCATAAGTTTCGATTCCCAAAGGTGCGATCGCACTCTCTTCCTCAGTTAGAATCTTTAGGTGAAGCGTTATTCGATTTTCAAGATATATCCGACTTAGAAAAGTGGTTTGAGAGTTAAAATTTGACTTGTTATAGAAGACAATAAAAAATAACTAAGTATGAAAACCGATAAACTTTTTTATCAAATATTTATCAATCAACCCGGTTTAATTCACGAATTGTTGTCAGAGATTCCCAGAGACTGTAAATTTGAATATACAGCACCAGTGATCAAAGAAACAGAATTTCGTTTAGATGGACTTTTAACCCCATTATCGGATAATCCTAACGTGCCATTAGTGTTTTTATAGCAATCAGGAATCAGTCATGAGAACATAATACTATCTGCCCTCACCCCCAACCCCTCTCCCAGAGGGCGAGGGGAGAATCGTTTTCCATTAAAATCTCACAAATCATTCCTGATTGCTATAGAAGCACAAATGCAAAAAGATACTAAATTTTATCGTCGCTATTTTGGCGAAATATTCCTTTATTTAAGTCAATATGAAGAAACAAGAAGTTGGAAAGGTTTATTAATTCTCAAGAATAGAAATAATGATTTAGGTTCAGAAAATCCTTATAAAATCTTATTAGATAATCAGATTACTAAACTATATTTAGAAGATTTATCAGAGATAGAAAATATAAGCCCTAATTTAGCTTTACTGAGGCTAATTGTTGCCAAAGATTTGGAGATAAAAAACTTAGGAAAATTAGTGTTAAAAAGTGCGAAAACCGAAGAAGATTTCCAAAGACAATTCACCTTAATCGAAGCTATACTAAAAAGTAAATTACCCCAATTAAGCACAGAGGAGATATTGACTATGTTTGACTTAAAAACTGCTACTATGCCTAAATTAGATGCTTACGAAACCTTAGTTAAATACTGGCAGGATAAAGCCAAGGAAGAAGGTTTATAAAAAGGCATGGAAGAAGGTTTACAAAAAGGCATGGAAGAGGGAGAAGCTAATTTATTGATTCGTCAACTCACTCGCCGTTTTGGTAATTTAACAGATAATCAAAAACAAAAGGTGCGATCGCTCTCTATTCCTAAGTTAGAATCTTTAGGTGAGGCCTTATTCGATTTTCAAAATATATCGGAGTTAGAAAAGTGGTTTGAAACTCAAGTTTAGAGAAATAACAATACTCTAAAAGATGAATTAAAAACATTTATAGTAATAATAAAAAATGGGAAATAGTTATTATGAAAACCTTAATGAAATGGTCGTTAGAGGATTATCATAATCTAATTGATAATGGAGTATTAGCCCATAAAAATGTAGAACTATTAGAAAGTAAAACTAAAAAAAATTAAGGTACTGGTGTTAAAGTAAAAATATCATAGAGATAAAAAGATAATTATTATGAAAACCTTAATGAAATGGTCATTAAAAGATTATCATGATTTAATTGATAATGGATTATTAGCTGATAAAAATGTTGAATTATTAGAAGGAGAATTAATTGAAATGCCTCCAGAAAGTCCTTTACATAGTTATATTACTAGAACCAGTACTCAGTATCTTCGGGAAAAATTAAGTGGATTAGCATTAGTAATAGAAGCACATCCTATTACCTTAGCTAATTCTGAACCTGAACCAGATATAGCAATTGTTAAGGATCATGCTCATAACTATAAAAATAGACATCCCTTTGCTGAAGACATTTTTTTGTTAATTGAAATTTCTAATAAGACTCTCAGTTATGATCTGAATGAAAAGAAAAAAATCTATGCTAAAGAAGGGATAAAAGAGTATTGGGTAGTGGATATTAATAACCATCAAATTTATGTATTTTTTAATCCTGATAATGATGATTATTTAGTCAAAATAAATATATCTATAGGAGTGATAAACCCTCAATCTTTCCCCAATTTAGAATTAGTAATTGAACATTTATTTTCGTGGTAATGTATTTTATATATAAATATATCTAAATCAATACTTATTACTGGGACTACAGGATTTATTGGCAGTAACCTTATTACTACAACTTAATAATTATCAAATTTCCCTTGCCGTTCGTAATTCTTTCAATTCCACTTATCAAAATTATATATAGCAATCCGTTATGAGTTGTGAGAATACTATCCCCCCTAACCCCCCTTAAATAAAGGGGGAATTTAGTTGAAATTTCTCATAAATGATTCCTGATTGCTATAGTGGGAGCAATTGACTCCTGAACAAGAAATGGTAGAAGATTTGTTGGCGATTGTTCATACTTTCTCTTGTCGTTTATATGGTTTAAGAAGTTACTCAAAGAAAATTAAAGAGAGATTTTTGCTATTCTGAGATAATCAAAAAATAAACCGACAATAAACGAAACAAAGAGAAATATTCACTAATCTAAACAATATGGTAGAGAGACACAGGCAAACTAATAATTCATGGGAATTGGATATATATAATATTCCTACCTATTCAGTCACAGATGCTTCACGGTATCTGAATATTCCCTTGCCTACTCTTAGTACATGGTTAAATGGACGTAAATACCACACAAAACAAGGTAAGCAAAATTTTTTACCATTAATACAACGCCCATGGGCGCAAATGTCTCAACTTTCCTTTACTAACCTCATTGAAGCACATATTTTAAGAGTTATCCGCACTATTCATAATATTTCCTTAGATAAAGTTAGTTGCTCTGGACAATTAGCGATGAAAGAAATGGTGTTGCTCGAACTATGGCAACGACTAAGGCGGTTTCTGTGAAAGAATTTACCAATTTTCTTTATAATTCCCCCCTTATTAAGGGGGGCTAGGGGGGATCTAGCAGGTATATTTATTATTAGAAATCACCTAAGTGAAGTAAAAAGTCTGAAGTTATGGGGTATTTATAGGTGATCGAGTTTTGGGAGGTACGATCGCATCTTTAAAAATTGATCATCCTCAATCGGAAATTGCTAATCATGTGACTTTAAGTCTAGGAGTTTTTAGCAGAATTCCAGACGATGATAACACCATAGAAGATTTTATCAAGACAACGGATCAAGCGTTATATTTGGCTAAGAGTCGGGGAAGAAATCGAATTTACACTCAGTGAGAGAATAAAATTTTATTATCTATTCAGAAAAATCAATAATTGTTTGGTTGCTTTTAATTTCTTTTTGTTTTTCAGCACTTTTCAACACTTCTAACACTAATCTTATATCAAGTCTTTTTTGTTCTTCAACTATTTCTCTCACAGTAATTATCGAAATTTTATCGACAGCATTACTCATAAATTTACTTTGATAAATTCCAGCCTCTTTAGCTGTCTTAATCATATCTTTTGTCGGTTCATTAAGAGTAATAAATATTCCTAAAGTAGCCTCATTTATGGCGATCGTACCTAATAAATCTCGAATATCTCCTGATTTTACCTTACCAGACTTAACTTGAATGATAATTTTTTCTGGTTTATCATTACCACTATCAAAATATGCTATGCCATCAATGCCTTTATCTGCACCTTTTTTATCATTAATTATTGCACGATTATTGGTATAGGTTAAAACTGCCCATTTTTCAAATTCTTTACGGGTGCGATCGTCCTTTTTCAGTGCTAAGGCTTGGGCGGATTCCATATCTTTAGGAATGCCATTTAGGGTGATATTTTCTAAAACTTCTTTGCCGAAACTGTCTTCTAATCGTTTAATAATTACCCCAATACTTTGATAAGTTATATCAATGCCTATCCATTTTCTATTTAGTAATTGAGCAACTTCAACGGTTGTACCGCAACCGCAAAAGGCATCTAATATCACATCTCCTTCATTACTACTAGCTTTAATAATTCTCTCTAGTAATGCTTTTGGTTTTTGTGTAGGATAACCTAATCTTTCTTTCGCTGTATTTGTTAGAATTGGCACATTCCACCAATCAAACGGAATACGCCCTAAATCATGTTTTCTTTTATATGCTTTACCATTAACAATTTTATGCTCAACTTTTTCAGGAGAAGAATATTCTTCTCTCACTTGATCTACATTAAAAGTAAAATTTTTGACTGATTTTCTATAGAAAAAAATAACATCATGTTTCTTTGAAAAATGAGATTTACTTGCTCCGCCTGAACCATAACACCAGATAATTTCATTAATAAAATCGCCTCCTTGAGAGCAAAAAATGGCATCTAAAACTAATTTTAAATAATGACTTGCAGAAGGATCACAATGAAGATAAAAGCTACCAGTCGGCTTTAAAACTCGATGAATTTCAACTATTCTTAACGTCATATTTACCAGATAAGCAAAAAGGCTTCCTTTACCTAAAACTTTCTCTAATCCACAGATTAAATCAACGGTTTGTTGTGAGAATTTACCATGATAATTTTCTTTGATTTCAGCTAAACCTAAATTAGCTAAATCATCCCATGTCCAAGTATCAATAAAAGCTTGTGCTTGGGCGCGATCTTCTTTGCCGATATTGTTATAAATTTGGTTATAATTGCGTTTAGAATTAAAAGGAGGATCAATATAACATAAGTCCACAGATTCATCTTTAATATGTCTTCTTAAAACGTCTAAATTATCACCATAAAAGAGTTGATTTTTCATAAAAAACCTCCAATATAAAAAAGTGAAAGAAGTAAAAACAACCTTTGTACCTTATTTAATCTTCATATTATTGCAATAACATCTTTGCGTCTTTGCGCCTTTGCGAGAAAAAAATATATAAGGAAACAGGGAATAGCTATAATGGTTTTTATATACGTGCGACCTGATAAGTTGCATTTACTGAGTCTTGATAAATCAAGCAGGGGAGTCATCCCCCTCGTTACCGCCCGAAGGTGCATTCTGAGTAATTAGAAGGTATCACAGCTAGAGGGTTAAATGTCAATATGGAAGAAAATCTAACTAGGAGTTACGCATTGACAAAAATCACTAAATGTGCATAAGAAAAAATAAGT
>CAYPDC010000173.1:0-6551 GCA_964409355.1 uncultured Cyanobacterium sp. | reverse complement strand
CAACCAGAAAACAAACCATTAGATATAACTCCTCCTACTCCTCCCCAACCAGAAAGCAAACCATTGGATATAACTTCCCCCCCTGTCAATGAAAATTACGATAGTTTTTCCCCCGAAATTCCTCCCCATCAAAATGGCAAAGAAAAAACTCTCCCGTTAGAAATCCCGACAATGGAAGAAAATCCGACTTTACCCTTATCCTTAGAAATAGATGAAACAATGGATTTCAGTCAAATTATTGATCAAACTACCATTGAAATGAAACGGCTAGGATGGACACAGGATCAAGGGAAAAAGTATCTTTTAGAGACTTATGGTAAAAAATCTCGACATCTGTTGTCAGATCAAGA
Organism: uncultured Cyanobacterium sp.; assembly: GCA_964409355.1. GTDB lineage: Bacteria > Cyanobacteriota > Cyanobacteriia > Cyanobacteriales > Cyanobacteriaceae > PCC-10605. The sequence goes on along the minus strand of CAYPDC010000173.1, from coordinate 6,201 downwards.
ATTAATTGAATTTCTGCAATATTTACAAAGTCAACCGTAAATTAATAAATTCAGGTATTGCTTCCCAACTTAGTTGGCAATGGTATAATTGAGTTATAATCTTTACAATACAAGTAAATTTTGCATCTTATCCCATGACTGAATTTGTTCTTAATTTGCGCGGTACTCCTTGCCCCATTAATTTCATTCGTAGTAAATTACAGTTAGAAAAAATGTCTCAGGGTGAAATTCTCTCAATCCATCTTGACAGGGGCGAACCCATCGAGCAAGTGCCAAATAGTTTGTCCATGGAAGGCTATAAGATTGAAAATGTTGAGGATAAGGGAGAATATTTCGTTTTATCGGTTCGTGCCTAATAATTATGATTAATCCTGATATTTTGGATGAATCGAACTTAGTTCAAGGCACTGTGATTGCACATCTGGCTAATTTTTATCAAGTTCGTCTTGACAATAATGAAACTTTATTGTGTACTCGTCCTACAAGATTAAAAAAAATTGGTCAGTCAATCTTTGTTGGCGATCGAGTCCTAGTTAAATCAACGGAATTTGAGAGGGGTGCGATCGCATCTGTTTTACAGAGAGAAACAGAATTAGAACGTCCCCCCATTGCCAATGCTCAACAAATTTTGTTAGTATTCGCCCTAGAAGAACCTACTTTAGATCCCGTACAGTTAAGCCGTTTTTTAGTTAAAGCCGAATCCACAAAATTAAAATTATTACTTGGTTTAAACAAAGTTGATCTAATTTGCCCTGAAAAGCAAAAAGCATGGAAAAAACGCCTTGCTAACTGGGGCTATGAGCCTTATTTTTTCAGTGTACAGACCTTTCAGGGAGTCGAATCTTTACAGGATGTATTAAAGAACAAAATTACTATTCTGGCAGGTCCGAGTGGGGTAGGCAAATCCAGTTTGACATCTTTGTTAATCCCTAACATTGAGGTGAGGGTAGGAGAAGTATCGGGCAAGTTGCAAAAAGGCAGACATACCACCCGTCATGTGGAGTTATTTAAGTTACCTTCTGGGGGATACATAGCAGATAGTCCCGGATTTAATCAACCTCATTTCGATTTTAGTGCTGAATTGTTGATTCAATATTTCCCCGAAGCAAGGGCAAGATTAGCGAAAAATAATTGCAAATTCCATAATTGTATTCATAAAGATGAGCCTGATTGTGCCGTTAAAGGAGATTGGGAGCGTTATGAGTATTATCTCAAATTTTTAGAAGAGGCGATCGCACTTCAAGACGCTATTGCCCATAAAAAAGATGAGGAATCAACAGTGAAAACCAAATTCAAAGCCAATGGCAAGAAATATACTGAACCAAAGCTAGAAAGCAAGAAATATCGGCGAGTTTCCCGTAAAGTCAGTAATCAAAAACTAGAAGACTTATATAATCTTCAAAATCTTGATTCTGAGGAATTAGAGTAACTCTACTTATCCAAAATCCCCCCATCCCCCTCTCTCCTGCTCTTTTTTGTTTCTCGAAAATGAAACAGCCTTGGTTTATTAAGGGGGCTAAGGGGAAATTTAGGTATATTTATTATTAGAAATCACCTAACCCCGAATACCGAACTCCGAAAGGCTATTTTTTTGCTTTGGGATCAAAAATCTCTAATTCAGACAAATTAAAAGTAATTAACTTATCCCAGTTGCCACCTTCAAATAAAACTGCCGCTTTACCGTCGGTGACTCTTTGAACTAATCCTTGATAGCGATAATAAATATCATCAGGATTGGTGATAGTAACAGTTGTGCCGGGTAATATTATCATAATTAAATTCGAGATTTAAAAAGTGTGATGTAATATTTCAAAATCGGATTCTTCTAAAGATAATACTACCATTTCCGAGGTATCAGGTAAATGAGTTTCTTTTCTGCGAAGCCAGAATCCCCCGTTTGTTAGTGAGCGTAGTCGAACTACAATCTTTGATTTAACGGGTGAGTGTCAATTATTTTCTCTTTGTTGTTTCACTAAATCAATCCCCCTAGAAGTGCCTAAACGAGTCGCCCCGGCATTGATAAGATTAATAGCATCCTCCAATGTGCGAATTCCGCCAGAAGCCTTAATTTGTACCCTTCCTTTAGTAATTTCATAGAGAAATGACACATCCTCCACCGTTGCACCACCAAACCAACCCGTGCTAGTTTTAAGAAAGGTTACACCTGCATCCATACATATTTCTGCGGCTAAACGCTTTTCTGTCGGTGTCAAGATGCCAGTTTCTAAGATAGCCTTAATCTCAACCGCCGTTTCTTCGACAATGGAGGCAATTTCCTGATAAATTAATTCAGAGTTTCCCTCCTTTAGCCAACCTAGATTAATCACTACATCTAATTCTTTAGCCCCATTTTCCACAGCTTCTCGTGCTTCAAATAGTTTACACTCATTAGTTGTGCCCCCCGAAGGAAAACCAATCACTGTAGCTACTTTTGTTTTGGAGTTGTGGAGTAATTCCGTTGCTACTTTAACGGCGGAAGGATATACACACACTGCCGGAAAATTATACTGAATCGCAACCCGACAACCGGCTTCGACATCTTTTCGGGTTGCCGTGGGTTGTAAGATCGCAGAATCTATATAGTCAGCAATATTAATATCTATTACAGAAATCAAACTTTTCCTCATTATGATTTTTCTACGGTAATACGGGCATCTCTGTGCATTTTTAATGAATTTTACTTACTTTCATCCTCGGTTGAACGAGTTTGACTAGGAGAGGACTCATAGAGAGAATCTAATTTTTGTCTCGCATCTTCCACAGAAACTGAGCGAATAACCAATAAAGGTTCGTTGATGGGTTGACCTTGTTCATCATATAATTCCGGATGATTAGCACGATAGGGGGTGTTGAAACTACCTCTTCGGGGGGTGTCTCTCCAAGGACCTCTTTGAGTCTCCTCACTGATGGTTATTAAGCTACGAATCAAATTACTAATGGCAAAAAAAGCAATAACCGTAAAAGCTAAAATATAGATTAGATGTAACATTTCAACCTCTTGTAAATATTTTTTAATAGTTTGTTAATCAAAAATGGAAACAACAAAAATAAATCTAACTATTTCTTAATTATTTTCTTGTTTAGACTCTCGCCACTGTCGGGCTACATTCCAACATTCAGCCACTAATTGATGCCAAGGTAACAATACCTTTGTATCAATACCTGCTTGTCCATCGGTGACATTAAAAAGCATTTTCGCCGTTTCTACTTCTCCTTGAGCTTGTTTTAACCTAGTTAAAAGCTGATTTTGCTCTTTTTCCGAAAGAAAAGGCATTTTTTCCGACTCCAACAGAGAAGAAGATCGAGAAAACCAGTATTTGAAATCCTCTAATAAAGGGACTAAGATTTCCCTCAACAGTTCCTTTTCTGTAGGTTGAGATGGTTGCATAATGCTGTTTTGTTCTTTGTTTCTATTTTACTATTCTACTTGTTATCTTAACTAACTTTACAAAATTTTACATATTTCTCATGATTTTTTTTGTTACTTTACTGTCACAAAAAAACTCCAGATTAAATACCTATGTTTGATCAAAGTATTAAATGATTTCATAAACAAATCTAAATGTTGCCCAATTATCCATATTTAATCCATAAATATCACTATAATTACTCATTAATTGTTGATTAAGATTATTATTTTGGTGTAAGTCTTCTAGGACTGATTTTGCTACTAATTCAGGGTTTTCTAGCACTATAATTTGTTCCATCTCTCGCTTCATTTCTGTCATTTTTTTGATTTTTTCCCTCGTATTTTTAAAGGGAGATTTGCTCACAATAATAATTAATTCTTTAATGCCCTTTCCAGTGTTTACAATCCATTTTAAAGGGCTAAAATTTTCAGGAATAAACGTAGTTTGTTGAGATTCAATTAGATTATTTTCAGGAGAGTAAAATTCGATCGCATCTCTGGATAAGTTAATTCCGAACAATAAATAATATAAACTTTCTTGATTTTCATTATTGATCTTAATAGTAACTTGACTACCTAAAGGAATATTAATTAATAAATTGTCGGGATGATCAGTGACAGATTTTTGATGTTGATTTAACTTGCTATTAAAAGTATATTTTTCATGGGTAGATGAATAGTTATCATGGGTAATTTCTAGGGCAACATTTACGGCTAAATGAGAGGAGTATTGGTTATAAGTAAGATTAAGTAACTTAGAAGCCAGAGTCGTTTTTAAGGGTTTTGTAAGGCGTTTAATAGCGGTATAAACCGCTTCATGGGGTGATTTAGGTGCTGTATTAGGATATAAAATTCCAGTGGGGGAATATAAACCATAACCATCAATACTGCTATCTTCAGGGGTGAGTTTATCTAAAATACAATCAGCAAAAGTTTCCCCTATATTGCTAATAGAAACTACATTATCAATGACACTTAAAGCACTGGTAGCATCAACTTTTTCAATTTTTTCAAGAGTATCATTAAGAGCAATATTTAAACCAGTATTTCTATTAATAACTCTTATATATTCCAATAAAATAGTATCAATTTTAACTAAATTTTTATCCCCTTGAATAATTATTCCTTTAGCTTTATTACCCTGTAAAGAATTAATTTGTACTATGGCAAATTTAGTTCCATTAATAAATTTAAAACAAGAGTTTAACCCATGATTAGAAAGTACTAATAACGGTAAACCTAATAATTCTAATTCTACTAAATTCGGTTCAATTAATTTAGTGACAATTGCTGAACCACGATGGTTGGATTCTAAGGGTAAATGATAGGATAAAACGTCATTTTTATTGTCGGTAGAAAAATCAACTTTCTCTTTGTTGCCGTGATATAAAGCCATTTGTGAGGCAATATTTTTCATTAAAGCTAGATTAGTAGTTTTTGAGTATTCTTGCCATAGGGATTGGGTGAGATTATAGGTAAACAATCCAGATTTAAAATTAAGACTATTTATTTCCACGGAAATACTATCTTGAGAAGGAGATAATATTAATCCTTGTAAAGATTTGCTTTGATTTGCTTTAATAATTTTACTATTATCTTTAAGTAATTGTTGATAGTATTCTTGCTCTTTTTCACTAATAATTAAATTCGATTGACTATCAAACGATCTTAATGATAATTTATTTCTAATGGTTAAAGGAGAAGGGGTGAAACTGGTATCTAAAATTAAGGTATATTTAGTAGTTTTTAAAGATTCAGCCAATTGAATTAAAGTATCTAATAAAATATCGTCCACAAAAGGGTGGGACAAATTAGAGGGCGATCGCACACTATCGTAAACCACTAAACTATTAACAAGATGGAAATTATCATCCGTAGAAAATAGCTTAACTTTTCTGCCATAACCGCTAAAATGGAAAATAACCACATCATCAGGATTTGTTTGTAAAGAAAGATGCTCCTCATAAGCGGTTAAAATATTGTCTCTAGTAGCTTGTTTATCTGTGAGAGTAACAATATCTTGGGGGAAAAAACCAAAACGGTGAATTAATAATTGCCTCTGCAACTCCACATCCGTAACGCAACCAAAAAGACTATCCCCATAAGCATATTGATTAATGCCTACCAACAAAGCCAATTTCCGATGATTGGATTCCGCTAAAGTTTTACCATAAGCGTTAATTTGCTGAGGAGAAAAGAATAGTTTATTACTCCAAGCCGATAAAGAGGCGAGAGAGAATCCTACCCCTTTGAAAAAATTGCGTCTGGAAAAATTAATCATTGAGTTTTATTTTCTTGAGTGGATAGGTGAGAAAATCTTAATAAAGATATGATATAGTGAAGTTAGCTAGTAATTGCAATATTTGTGTTCTAATTAACTGAAATAATCCTAGCAAAATTGGTGACTTTTTTCATCCATCTATACCCAAGTTCAAAGTTCGGAGTTTGGAGTAAAAATTTAGTTAGATTGAGCAAAGATCATCGAACATAGGCTATATCAACTCCCATGTAATCCTTGTGGCTAAAAAACCAGAACAAATCTTGTTTTTATAGACTCTTTATGACAAATTAATATACAATAATCAATCGAGTCCTATCTTATATTATTGATATACAAAAAATTTATAGAATAGGTGCGATCGCAACTTTTCCGTGTCAAAAATGTATCGTAAAAATAACTTTAATTTGCTTTAATATACTGATTATTTTTTAAGCTATAAACTGTCAAAATACTGTTTAATTGGGAGCATCCCAATTTTGCAATTAGCCATTTTAAATATGTCTAAACCCTT